>JACQPS010000027.1 GCA_016207445.1 Gemmatimonadota bacterium
CAGTACGACGACTACGCCATGCGCCGCGCGGCCATCGCCTACAAGGTGCCGTACTGCACCACCATGTCGGCCACGGCCGCGGCGTGTGACGCGCTCATCGCGCTGCGCTCGCGCCGGCGCGAGGTGAAGAGCCTGCAGGAGTGGTTCGCGCCCACGCCCGCGGAGCGCGTCGCGGTCTGACGCCAGCCAGAGCGCCCGCGGCTCACGCCGCGGGCCGCCTGGCGTCGAGACGGAGCGGGACCCGCACGGTGAACGTGCTGCCTTTGCCCGGCTCGCTCTTCACGGAGACGTCGCCCCTCATGAGACGGGCGAGACGGCGCGCCACGGACAGACCGAGCCCGGTGCCGCCCACACGCCGTGTCGGCGTCTGCTCGACCTGCCAGAACGGCTCGAAGATCTTCTCCAGGTGCTCGGGGGGGATACCGATCCCGGTGTCCGACACCTGAAAGAGCACTTCCTCCCCCTGTTGCCGCACGCCCAGCCGGACCCCGCCCGTGGACGTGAATTTCACTGCGTTCGAGAGCAGGTTGATGAGGATCTGGCGCAGCTTGCGCGCATCGTTCTGCAGATGCAGCGGCCCGTCCGGCAAATCGAGCTGAAGTGTCAGCCCCTGCTCGGCGGCGGCGGGCTCGACCACCTCGGCGGCCTCGCGCGCGAGGGCGCGCGCGTCCAGCTCCTCGGCCTGGAGTCCCTCGCGTCCGGCTTCGACCCGGGAGAAGCTGAGGATCTCCTCGATCAGCTCGAGCAGGTGGCGGGCGCTGGCCTGAATGCGAGCGAGCTGCCGCGACTGCTTCGGGTTCAACGGGCCCGAGATGCCGGCATCGAGCAGGTCGGCGTACCCCATGATGGCGTTGAGCGGCGTGCGCAGCTCGTGCGACATGACCGCGAGAAAGTCGGACTTGGCCTGGTTCGCCTCCTGCGCGCTGCGGTAGAGCAGCGCGTTCTCGAGCGCGAGCGCGGCGCGGTGCGCCACGTCCTCGGCGAGGCTCAGATCCCGCGCCGTGTAGGGATGCGGGGAACGACGTGCGAAGCTGAGCGCGCCGAGCGGCTGCTGCCGCGCGAGCAGCGGCACGATCATGCACGACTGGGGGTCGAGCCGCTCGAGCAGTGCGCGATGCTCGTGGTCGCGCGCGACCGCATCGAGCCATTCCTGCGTCACGTGCGGCACGAGTTCCGCGGCGCCGGTCCGCAGCACCCGCGCGATCCCCTGGCTCAGCCCCGGGTCGGGCGGAAAACGGCGCAGCTGGTCGACCAGCGGCTCGAGCTCGGGGTCCCCGTGCGCGGTGGCGACACGGCGGATCCGTCCGGGCGGCTCCACCACGTCCACGACGCACCAGTCGCCGAGCATGGGCACGCTGAGCCGCGCGATGGCCGCGAGTGTGTCGCGGTAATGCAGCGAGCGCCCCAGCAGCTCGCTCGCCTCGGCGAGGTAGCGCGAGCGCTGCTCTTCCGCTTCCGCACGCACGCGGGCGAGCTCCGCCTCCCGCGTGCGCTCCGCGACCCGTTGCTCGAGGGTCTGGTTGAGCTGGCGCAGCGCGCTGTTGGCCTCGCGAAAGCCGCGGTGCGTCATCTCGTAGGGTGACAGGCTCTCGATCAGGAAGCGCTCGCCCCGCTCGACGATCTCCGCGCTGTCCGGCGGATTGCCCGCAGCGCGCAGCCGCGCCAGTACGGCGTCCGCGTGCAGCTCGGCCATCTCGAGCACGCCCACGCCTTCCTCCACGGCGCGGCGCCCCAACTGGTACGCGCGCTCGAGCGCCGACTCCCCGACCCCCGACAGGTAGTCTTCCAACGCCTGCGTGTATTCCTGGGACAGGTGGTCGAGTGTGGCCTTCACCGCTCCTCTCCCAGGTAGCGGACGACGAGGACCAGAGCGTCGTCGTTGCCCTTGGCGTAGCGGGTCAGGATCCGCTCGGCAATGCGCTCGGGCGGGCCCAGCGGCGTGGGCCCGGGCGCGAAGTGCCACTCCACACCGTCCGTCGCGAAGATCGCGGTGTCCCCTGCAGCCAGCTCGACCACCTCGGGGCGCAGCACCGGCAGCTGGTATCCGACGACGCCGCCGGGGGCGAGCAGCGTGGTTCGCCGCTGCCCGTCGGCGCCGGCGCCCCGCAGCACGACGCCCGCCACGTTGCCGACGCCAACCCAACTCATGCGGCGCTCGGCTGCATGGAAGAGCGCCAGACTCATGACCACGCCGCGCGTGCCGCGCAGCTCCTGGTGGCAGCGGCGCACCAGCTCGACCAGCTCTTCGCCCGCGTGCCGCTCCAGCACCTGTACGGCAGTGTTCGCGGCGACCGCCGCCTCTTCACCGTGGCCGAGGCCATCCAGCGCGGCGACCAGCACGCCACCACGGAACGCCCGGATGACGCAGCGGTCGCCAGAGTCGGTCTGCCCCTCGAGCGGAACCGCCGCGGCACCCCACTCGACGAGCGGACGGGGCTCGCCGGCCACGCCGGCCATCACCGCTGCCATTTGGTCATGGTCACGGTCGTGCCCTCGCCCACGCGGGAGCTGATCTCGAAGTCGTCCATGAGCCGCCTGGCGCCCGGCAGGCCGAGGCCGAGGCTGTTCGCGGTCGAGTAGCCCGGCTGCATGGCCTTCACGACGTCGGCAATGCCGGGACCCTGGTCGCGCGCGACGATGGTGAGCCCATCGCGCCCGTCCTCGCGCGTCGCGGAGACCACGACCTCGCCCTCGCGCGCGTACTGCACGATGTTGCGCGCGACCTCCGAGATCGCCGTGGCGATCACGGTCACGTCCGTGCTGGAGAAGCCCATCTGCTCGGCCAGCGCCCGGCCCTGGCGCCGGGCGGCCACGATATCGGCGTCCGAGCGGATGCGAATGCGCGCCTCGAAACGCGGGGCCACGTCAGGCCGCCTTGGCTTGGAGGAAGGCGAGCCCTTCCTCGAGGTCGAGGGCGGTGGACACGCCCTCCAGTGTGAGCCCGAGCTGCACCATGGCGAACGCGACCTCGGGCTGGATGCCGACCACCACGGTTGCGGCGCCCAGCAGGTCGAGCATGTGGGCGAGCGAGCGCAGCGTGCGCGCGGCGAAGGAGTCCATCACATCGAGCACGGTGACATCGACCACCACGCCCCGGGCACGCGTGCGCCCGGCATGATCCAGGAGATCGTCCTTGAGCTGCGACAGCTCCTGGTCCGTGAGCGCCGACTGGATCGACGCGATCAGGTACTCGCCCTGCTTGAGGATCGGAACCCGCATGGGCCCGCCCTCCTAGGCGGCGCTCTCTTCCAGGATGACGCGGTACCCGAGCAGGCGCTCGGCCTCCTCCATGCCGCTCTGGAGGTCGCCGACCGCATTGATCTTGCCCAGCTCGACGCCGATCGTGACCAGCGTCTGCGCCACCTCGGAGGAGAGCCCGGTCACGATCACGCGTGCGCCCATCAGCCGCGACGCCTCGACGGTCTGCACCAGGTGGTTCGCCGCGGTCGAGTCGACCGACGGCACCCCCGTGATGTCGATGACCACGACCTTGGCGCGGTTCGCGCGGATCCCGCGCAGCAGCTGCTCCGTGAGCTGACGCGCGCGCTGCGAGTCGAGCACGCCGATGATCGGCAGGATCAACATGCGCTCGCGCACCTGCAGCACGGGCGTGGACAGCTCGCGGATCGCCTCCTGCTGCAACCGGATCGTGCGCTCCCGCTCCTCGACGAAGCTGACGGCCACCGTGTTGGCGATGCGGTTGGCGGCCGGCTCGTAGGCGTCCAGTACGCGGTTCAGCAGCTCGAAGTCGCCCTGGTACTTGCGGAAGAGAGAGCGCGCGAGCACGTCGCGCAGCAGCAGCACGATGCCGACCACCTCGTGCGTCTCCACGCCGCGCGGAATGATGCGCTCCGACAGGTTGCGGGCGTAGGTCTGGAGCGCCTCCACGCTGCCCGTCTCCAGCACCTCGACGTAGTTGTCGTACACCGATGTGGCCTCGGCGAAAATCTCCTCGCGCGTCATGGCAGTCAGCAGCTTCGACTCCGTGATACGCCGGACCCACTCCTCCCGGAGCTGGATCCGGTTCTCCCGCAGGTGCGCCACCAGCTCGCGCAGCAGCGCTGCCGTCGATTCAGGCGGAGGCTGGGGAAGTGGCTTCGGCTTGGAGCTCATGGCATGTCCTCTCCTGCCCGGGTTCGCAGCCGTGCCGGGTCTCGCCCGCGCTTTCGGCGTGGGGTAACGGCGGCAATCGAGCGCGAAAGCGCGCAAGAAGCACGCCCGCTGGCGCCAGTGACGGGACAGGCGCGGCTCCGGGCCGAAGCAGCCGTCAGCCTGAAGGTCGGGTGGGCCACGACCCGGCAGCATGGGTGCGCGCGGGCCAGTGGTACGTGCAGGGACGGGACTGGATCTCGAGTACCTCTGGACGAGCAGGTGCGCGGTCGGTAACCTGTGGCGCGAGTGCAGGAAAGTGCTTGATTTGACTGCACGAATCTTGCATCAGCCGGTTGCTCCCGTTGCGCGCGGGCCCGCTCACCCATGCGCCGGTTCGGATTCGAAGGATGCCGGAAAAGACGATTTTGCTGGTGGAAGACAACGCGGACGAGCGGAGCATCTACGCTACCGTCCTCCGGCATCATGGCTACCGTGTGCTGGAGACGTGGAACGGAGAGGACGCCATCCGCATCGCGCGCCAGAGTCATCCCGATCTGGTGGTGCTGGACATCCGGTTACCGTCGATCAGCGGCCTGACGGTGTCGCAGGTACTACGCTCGAGCCGCGTGACCTCTGGTATCCCCATCCTGGCGATCTCGGCGGCCGCGCCGGATCCGGACGTGCTGGAGGAAGTCGGGTGC
>JACQPS010000275.1 GCA_016207445.1 Gemmatimonadota bacterium
AACGACCCGCCTGCGCACCATGAGTGACGACACACTGGCTCAGATCCTGGTGAAGGGCGGCAAGGGCATGCCCGCCTTCGAGAAGCTGCTGAAGCCGGATGAGGTGCTGGAACTCGTCAATTATATCCGGACCCTGCAGCCCTGAGTAGGGCAGGGGCGTGGCCTTGCCGCCGCAGCTGGGCTCCTGGTCCGGACACTGTGGGTTCCCGCGCTGCCCCGGGGGCGTGTGCCCCGAGCCGAGGCGGCGGACCGCGGAGGGAGCCGATGCTCGCAACCGAACTGCTTCATCACGAGTGGTGGTGGCCGGTCGTCACGTACCTCACTTCCGGCGCCACCGCGCTGGCGGTCCTCGTCGTGCTGGCAGTTCTGGCCGGTGTGTGGCTGCCCCGCCGGCGTCGCACGCCGAGATAGCGATAAACGATGCCCCCGTGCTGTAGCACGCTACAGCATGGGGGCATCGTTCCGCTGGCGTGGCCGTCCTTCGGTTCGACTCACCGCGCGCGGTGACCCGGTCCAGCCCCTTACCCTCGTCGTTCGAAACGACTCAGGTGCTCCCTGGATTCCGGAAGCTGCGGTTGCGGCCAGCGACCTCGCAATCCGTTCACCGGTCTCGAACGCCCGGTGAACTCCTGCCTTGCGGCAGGCTTTCCGAGCCCGAAACGTGCTCGGAGCGCCGCTCCACACATGCAATGTACATGCCGGCCCAGGCCAGGCGGCGCCGCCAAATCACGAGGTGATGAAGGAGAATACCATCCCGTAGCTTCCGTTGGCATGGCGCCAACCGGCCCCCATCATCGTGGAGTCCGCCATCATGCCCCCACCCATCCACCCGCCGCCCATCATTCCGTCCGTCATCATCTCGCCCGTCGCCCATTGGCCGCCCATGTGCCCGCCGTGGCGCTCGAGCCCGACCGTGTGGCCATCGGCGTCCCGCATCCCGCCACCGATGTGGAGCGTGTAGCGCGTCTGGGATTGGAGCGGCGACGCCGGCGTGAACGTGAGCCGGGTCCGGTCCGCCGACCAGCTCCACGTGCCGGGAACGACGGGGCCGGTCACCGTGCCCTCGTGCAGCACCACGTACTGCTCCATGCCCGTGCCCACGGCATGAGTGAATTCGACGACGATCGGCCCATTCGGGTCCACGCCGGTCGCGCCACCGGGCGGAACCACGCTCGCCAGCTCGCTCGCGGCCACAGCGTTCGGCTCATTCTCCTCGCAGGCGACACCGCCGAGCAGCGCCAACCCTAGCACCGCCCTTGCCCAGATCTTCATGACCGTCTCCGGCTGGATGGCAATCCTCGCAACCAACCCGTGGCGCGCCTCAATCTGCACCTACCACAACCGCGCCGGCGGCGAGCGGCTCCGCTGCGAGGGCGCGCGCCTCGCGCAGCAGCAGGTACTCTTTCCAGAGGGAATAAATGGCGGGGATCACGACGAGCGTGAGGATGGTGGCCGAGACCATCCCACCCACCATGGGCGCGGCGATGCGCTTCATGACGCTCGCGCCCGTGCCGTGGCCCCACAGGATCGGCAGCAGCCCGCCGATCACCGCGGTGGCCGTCATGAGCACCGGGCGCAGTCGCTGACCGGCGCCCTCGCGCACGGCATCGAACAGCTCGTCGCGCCCGCGCAGCCGCCCCGCCTCGCGCCTGCGCTCGTAGGCGTGGCCGAGGTAGACCAGGAGCACCACGCCGATTTCCGCGGAGACCCCGGCCAGCGCGATGAAGCCGATGGCGGTCGCGACCGACCAGTTGTAGCCGAGCAAGGCCATGAACACCACGCCGCCCACCAGCGCGAACGGGAGCGACAGCATCACGATGAGCGACTCGCCCACGCTCCGGAAATTCAGGTACAGCAGCAGGAAGATGATCAGCAGCGTGGCCGGCACCACCAGCTTCAGCTTCTCCTTCGCTCGCTGCATGTACTCGTATTGCCCGGACCACCGAAGCGTATAGCCCGGCGGCAGCTCCACCATCTGCTGCACCATCCTCTTGGCGTCGCGCACGTAGCCGCCGATGTCGCGTCCGGCGACGTCGATGTAGACCCACGCGGTGGGGAACGCGCCCTCGGTCTTGACCACCATGGGCCCGCTCACCCGGCGGATCGTGGCGACCTGACCGAGCGGAACCTGTGCGCGGCCGCGGCCGCCCGCCTGTCCGCTGCCCCCGCCCATCCCCGCCATACCGCCGGCAGCCTCGCTCGAGGCGCCGCCCTGGACGACCGGAATCAGCACGTCTGCCAGCTTCTCCGGCTGGTCGCGCAGCTCGTGCGGATAACGCAACCGGACGCTGTACCGCTCTCGCCCCTCGACGGTCTGGGTGATGGTCATGCCGCCGACGGCCGATGCGATGACGTCCTGAATCTCCTCCACGTTGAGGCCGTAGCGCGCGGCGGCCTGACGGTCGATGTCGATGTCCAGGTAGTAACCGGACACGGCGCGCTCGGCGAAGACGGAGCGCGTGCCCGGCACGGGCTGCACGGCCCGCTCGATCTCCTTTCCGATCCGCTCCAGCTCCGCCAGGTCGGACCCGAAGATCTTGATCCCCACCGGCGTGCGGATCCCCGTGGCGAGCATGTCGATGCGTCCCTTGATGGGCATCGTCCAGGCGTTGGTGATCCCGGGGAAATGGACCAGCGAGTCCATCTCCTCGATCAGCCGCTCCATGGTCATGCCCGGCCGCCACTCTCGTTCGGGTCGGAGCACGATCGTGGTCTCGAACATCTCGAGCCCGGCCGGATCCGTCGCCGTCGTGGCGCGCCCCGCCTTGCCGAACACGCTCGCCACCTCCGGAACGAGCCCGAGGATGCTGTCCTGCCGCTGCAGTGCTTCCCGCGCCTTCTGCACGCCGATCCCGGGAAGCGTGGTAGGCATGTACAGGATGGTGCCCTCGTTGAGCGGCGGCATGAATTCGCTGCCGATGCGCTGGAACGGGATCCAGCTCAACACCAGCACCGCGGCCGCCGCGGCGATCACCGGCAACCGGTAGCGCAGCACGAACTCGATCACCGGCCGGTAAAGCTGCATGAGGCGGTGTGAGATCGGGTTCCGCGCCTCGGCGCGCACCTTGCCCCGGATGAACAGTCCCATGGTGACGGGCACGAGCGTGACCGAGAGCAGGCTGGCCGCCGCCATGGCCAGCGTTTTCGTCCACGCGAGCGGCTTGAAGAGCCGCCCTTCCTGCGCCTCCAGGCTGAAGACCGGCAGGAAGCTCACCGTGATGATGAGCAGGGAGAAGAAGAGGGCGGGCCCGACCTCCTTCGACGCCTGTACCACGAGCGACCAGCGCTCGCGCGCGGTCAGCTCCGATGTATTCAGCACGCCTTCTTTGAGAGCGACGCCGGACGGCGCGCCCGCGGCCGCGACCAGACCGGCCCCGGCCCCCGCCCCCGCGCTCGCCCGTTTTTCGGAGATGGCGCGCTCCAGGTGCTTGTGCATGTTCTCGATCATGACGATCGCGGCGTCGATCATCGCGCCGATCGCGATGGCGATCCCGCCCAGCGACATGATGTCCGCACTGATGCCGAGCGTCCGCATCACGATGAACGCCATCAGGATCCCGACGGGCAGCGTCAGGATCGCCACGAGCGCGGACCGCGCGTGGAAGAGGAAGAGCACCGACACCAGCGCGACGACGATCGACTCCTCGATCAGCTTCTGCTTGAGCGTGGCGATGGCCCGGTGAATCAGGTCGGAGCGGTCGTACACGGGCCGGATCACCACGCCCTCGGGAAGTCCCGCCTCGATCTCGCGCAGCTTGTCCTTCACGCGATTGATCGTCGCCAGTGCGTTCTGCCCGAAGCGCATGACGACGATGCCGGCCACCACGTCGCCGCGGCCGTCCAGGTCCGCGATGCCGCGGCGCACGTCCGGGGAGAGCTGCACCGTGGCCACATCGGCAATGCGGATCGGCGTGCCCGCGGCCGTGGCGCCCACCACCACGTTCTCGATGTCGCGCGTGCCCTTGAAGTAGCCGCGCCCGCGCACCATGTACTCCCGCTCCGTGAGCTCCATCATCATGGCGCCGATATCCTGGTTCGACGCCTGCACGGCCTGCATCACGCGCGACACGGGAATGCCGTACGCGCGCAGGCGCGCGGGATCCACGGTGACCTCGTACGTCTTCTCGAATCCGCCGACGGCGGCGACTTCACTGACCCCCGGGACGGCCGTGAGCTGGTAGCGGAGGTACCAGTCCTGGATCGCGCGCAGGTCGGCGAGCGAGCGCGTTCCGGTCGTGTCCTCCAGCACGTACTCGTAGACCCAGCCGAGCCCGGTGGCGTCCGGTCCGAGCGCGACCTCCGCGCCTTGGGGCAGCCTGCCTCGAATCGCCGAGAGGTACTCGAGCACGCGGCTGCGCGCCCAGTACAGATCCGTCCCGTCCTCGAAGATCACGTAGACGAAAGAGACGCCGAAAAGGGAGTAGCCGCGCACGGTCTGCGCGCCCGGCACCTTCAACATCTCGGAGGCGATCGGGTACGTGACCTGGTCCTCCACGATCTGAGGTGCCTGCCCCTCGTAGTCGGTCTGGACGATCACCTGCACGTCCGACAGGTCCGGCAGCGCCTCCAGCGGCGTGCGGCGCATGGCAATGATGCCGCCGGCCACCACGAAGGCCGTGAACGCCAGCACCAGGAACTTGTTGGCGACGGACCACTCGATGATTCGCTTCAGCATGCCGCGATCGCCTCAATGCTTCGTGGCAGCACTGTCGCCCTGCTCCTGCGGCGTCCCCATCCCGGGCATCGACGCCATGGACCGGCCCATGTTCGCCTCCGCGTCGATCAGGAAGTTCGCCGAGCTCACGACGACGTCGCCCTCCGCCAGGCCCGCCAGCACCTCGATCTCGTCACCCGCCACGAGTCCGGTGCTCAGCTCGCGCGGCACGAGCCCTCCAGCGCGGTCGCGCACGAACACGAGCGCTCGGTCCCCGGTGAAGTGGACCGCAGAGCGCGGGATCATGAGCGCGTCATGGCCGCGCGCGGCCACGAGCTCGAGCTTGGCGTACATCCCCGGCTTGAGGCGAAGCTGCGGGTTCGGCAGCTCCACCCGGACGCGGCCGGTGCGCGCTTCCACCGCGACCGTGGGATAGACGTACGTGACCCGCCCCTCGAACACCTCACCCGGGTACGCATCGAACGTCACGCGAGCGGGCTGGCCGAGAACCACCAGCGAGAGATCCTTCTCGAAGACCTCTCCCTCGATCCACACGCGCGCGAGATCCGCGATCTTGTAGACGTCCATTCCCGGCATGATGCGCGTGCCCTCGATGACGTTCTTTTCCACCACGATCCCGGTGGCGGGTGCGCGCAGCGTCAGCGTCTTGCGCGGGGCGCCGCTCCGCTCGATACGCGCGATTTCGTCCTCGGGAATATCCCAGTAGCGCAGCCGGCGCCGCGCGGCCTCGAGCAGGTCCTGGGCATTGCGACTGGCGCGTTCGCCGCCGCCCTCGGTCGCCGCTTCGGCCAGACGCCGCGCGAGGATGAGCTCCTCCTGCGCGGCCACGAGCATGGGGCTGTAGACGTCCATCAGCGGCTCGCCCCTCCGGATCGGCGCGCCCGTGAAGTCGACGTACAGATGCTCGACCCACCCCTCGATCTTGGGGTTGACGTTCGCGAGCCGCGTTTCGTCGTACGTCACGTTCCCCACCGTGGCGACGACGCGGCGGAAGGGCTTGCGCTCGGCCGCGGCGTAGGTGATGCCGATGCGCCGCGCAGCCTCCGGTTCCAGGTGCACGGGTTGGAGCTGGTCGCCCGCTGCTGCGGGCCCCGCGCCGTGCGCGTGGCCCCCGGCGCCGCCGGCTTTCTCCCCGTTCCCGGTGGTGGCGGCGTACACGGCCACGGCGGCCGCGGCCACGACCACCACCGCGATGGCCAGCAGGATCTGTCTGCGCGTGCTCATTCTGCCTCCGCGATCAGCTCGTCCGTCCGGGGGAGCTCGCGGCCGATCGTCATCTCCAGCTCCGCCACGGCCCGGCCGTATTCGCCGAGCAGGCCATAGTATTCCTGCTCGTACTGGTTCACCGTCATCTGCGCGTCGACCAGCGTCATGAAGTCGACCGTACCTACGCGGTAGGAGGCGAAGGCCGACTGGACATTGGCGTGTGCCGGCGGCAGCACCTCCATCCGGTACAGCCGCACGAGCGTGCGCGTACGCTCCAGCTCCGCCAGCAGCTCGCCGATGCGCGCATCCACACGCGCCCGCATCTCCGTGAGATCGGCCCGCGCCATCTGCTCCATGGCCGCCGCTTCGTCACGCATCCGCAGCTGCCGCTTCGAGGCGAAGATCGGCAGGTTGAAGCCGAGCATCAGGCTCCCCATCCGCTCCGTCTCGGTCCCCATGTCACCGGCGCGCTGGCCGTACTGGATGCCGATGACGGGGTCGGGCCAGATCTCCTTGCCCGCGAGCGCGCGGCGGGCCTCCGCCTGTTGCACGCCCGTACGTCCCTTCGAGAGCATCGGCCGGCTCGACTCGGCCCAGGCGCGCAGCGTATCCCTGCGGGGCAGCGAGAGCGGCAGGGGCGAGAACACCGGCGCAGGCACCGGCGTGTCCGCGGGCCGGTTCAGAGTGCCGTTCAGTCTCGCTGCAGCCGCCTGGCGCATCGCCTCCATGCGCTTGAGGTCCGCTTCCATGCGGGCCACCTCGACGCCCGCGCGCAGCACGTCGCTCTGCCGGCCCTCGCCGGCCGAGTACATCGCCTTCGCGACCTTCTCGAAGTCCTGCAGCAGCCGCAGCGTCTCGCGCATGACCTCGATCTGCCGGTCGGCCTCGTAGACCATGTAGAACGCCATGGCCGCCTCGGCGCGCACCTGCCACCACGTCTCGTCGGCATCGGCCCGTGCCATCGTCGTGCTCTGCTCCGCGATCCGGCCGGAAAGCGAGAGCTTGCCGGGGAACGGGATCATCTGCATCGCCTGGATCGCCGGTGCCATTGACGTTGGCATGTTCGTGTCCAGGCCAGGCACGGAGAAATTCATGACGCCGACCTGCAGCACGGGGTCGGGCGGCAACCCCGCCGAGGGCTCCAGCGCCGCCTTCGCCTCGGTGACGGCGCGCGCGGCCTGCAAGCGCGCGTTGCGCGCGGCTGCGAGCGTGTAGACCTCCCCCAGCGTCAGTGCAGGGCTCCGTTGTTGGGCCGGCGCCGGCGCAACCTGTGCCGCGCCGGGCGCGACCAGGGCCAGCGCCGCGCTCATGACCATCAGGGCGGATCGACAACCGACTTGGCTTTTCTTCATCACCGTTTCACTTCCGCGTCCTGATCCAGGCTCGTTCGGGCGGAAACCTCCGCCCGCACGGGAATGCTACCTGCGTGGCCTTAAGCGAGCCGTGAACTTGTCGTGAAGAAATCTTCATGGTGTGCGGCCCGCCGCGAGGGTGAAGCCGCGGCCGCGCAGCGTGCGCAGGAGCGGGAACCGGGCGGCGGCGTGCAACTTCCTGCGGAGATGCCCGACATGCACGTCGAGCACGTTGGAATCCGCCGGCTGGCCGGCACCCCAGACGGCGACGCGGAGCCGATCGCGGCTCACGACCTGGTTCGGGTGAAGCAGCAGGTACTCGAGGAGCCGATACTCGGTGGGGGTGAGCGAGAGTGGGCGGTCGCGGCACCACACGCGGTGAGAGAGGCGGTCCAGCTCGATGCCGGCGTGACAGATCCGGGCGCGCCGCAGTGCTGCCTCGCCCCGGGCGAGGCCTTCGACCGCGCTCAGGATCACCGCGAGCTCCGGCGCCCCGGGGGGACCGGGTGGGCGACGCATCGCCACGACCGGCTCGGCGCCGCCGTCGGCGAGGAGCAGAACCGGCTCGTGCCGGCCCGTGCTCCGTGCGGCGGCGATCACGGCGTAGCCCGCAGCCAACGAACCGGCGCCGTCGACGATGAGCACATCGTAACCGCCCGCGCATGCGAGCGTGGCGCCATCGCCGGAGTCGCCCGCCACCGCGACCCAATGGCCCGCCTGCTCCAGGGTGGCGCGCAGCGCCGTAGTCAGGGTTGCGTCGGCTCCGATCAGGAGCAGTCGGAGGGGCCGGCTCGGCTTCATGACGACGTCGCCTCCCCCGCTACCACGGCCATCCCATCATGATCGCCATCATAGCGACGACCAGCATCATGGCCGGCATCCAGAGCCAGGCGTCGCGGCCCATCATGCCGCCGCGTCGCCCATGACTCTGCGCGTACTGCCGGCGGTACTCCGTGCAGCTCTGTTCCAGGTCCCGCAGGCGCACGAACTGCCGCTCCGACAGGCTGTCGGGATCGCTCGCTTTCAGGCGCAGGTACAGGGAGTCGGCGCAGGGGTTGGGCTGGGCGGGCGCAGCAGGCGTGCTCGCACAAGCCGCGAGCAGCAGCGTCAGGACGATGGCCGCAAATCCAGCCGGGCGTGAAGAGCGCATGGTCCGCTTTCCTCCAGTCGGCGGGAAGCTTGGCGCAGCGGGGGTGAAGGCGCCGTGAAGTTCAGGTGAAGGAGTCTTTAGTCGCGGGCCGGCGGCGGGGTGGGATCGGCCCGGGCGTGCGTTACGCGCGCGCAGCGGCCTCGGGCAGCCGCTCGCGCCGCGCCACGATCTCGCGCCAGATCCCCTCGCGTCGCACCTGCTCGATGCGGAGGCCCGCGGCGAGCACGTTCTCCTCGGTGCGGCGGTTGATCTCCGGTCCGAAGGCGCGCCGGGTCAGGGGGCTCAACCAGTCGAAGAGCTTGCCGAGGAGCGCGTTCCGGGGTCGCACGTGCTCGAGCAGCAGCACCTGGCCATCCGGCCTGACCACTCTGCCCAGCTCGCGCAGCCCGGCTACCGGGTCGGCGACCGAGCAGAAGACGCAGCTCGCCGCCACCGTATCGAAGCTCGCGTCGGGGAAGGGGAGTGCCTCGACGTCGGCCTGCTGCAGCCGGACCCGGCGCCCCAGGCGGCCGGCGCGGCGCCGCGCGCGCTCGAGCATGCGGCCCGAGACGTCGATGGCCGTCATGCGCACGCCCTCGGGATAGAATTCCAGGTTGCGCCCGGTGCCCATGCCCACCTCGAGCACGTTGCCGCGCGCCCGGCGGAGCAGGCGCCGCCGCCGCGCACGGCCGCCCAGAAAGTCCATGGGCGTGTCGTACCAGTCGTAGATCGGGGCGACGCGGTCGTAGATCCTTCTCGGTGCCGAGCCAGCGTGGGCGCGTGTCCGCGGCGCTCCCTGCATTTCCTCCCCTCCGCTTCGGTCGATCATCCTGTGCGCACGATTCCCGGCGCCGTCTGCGTGCCGAGCTTCTCGAGCAGCGACAAGATGCCGAGAGCCAGCGCGACCGCGTGATCCATGCTCACCTCCCGGGCGGCGGCGTACGGTCGCCACCCCGCAACTTCGCGAGCGGACACCCCGCGCATCCGGCCGCATCGGCGCCCCGATCCCGCAGACCGCAGCACCCGGTCAGGCGAACCCGCAGCAGGCCGACGAGCGCGAAGATCGCGGCGAGCGCGAGGATGCCGATCGCAAGGGTCATGTCGTACTCCCGACCACGTGGGCGCGACCGCCAGGGGCAACGCCTGCCTTGCCGGCCGGCCCTGGCCCACGATACCGCCGCGCAGCCGAGGGCTCAGTGAAATCCGCGTGAAGAAGCGTTCAGGGTCACGCCTTGCGTGCTGCGATGCGGACCACGGTGCCGAACACCGTGCCGATTGCATCCACCTCGACCACGTCGGCGAACCCTGCCTGCCGCAGCATGCCCGGCAGCACACCGGCAGCGTTATCGGCGGTGTTGTCGAAGCCATCGAGCCCGCGCACAACTGAGAACGCGACGCGCGTGTAGATGGTGCGCGGCCGCCCGAAGTCCGCGATGTGCAGCTCGCCGCCCCGCCGGAGCACGCGATGGATCTCGCCAAAGCTCCGGATCTTCGCTTCATGCGGGAGATGATGGAACAGCAAGCTCGACAGCACGCGGTCGAAGTCTTCGGCGGCGTGGGGGAGAGACGTCGCGAAGGCTCGCTCGAACCGAATCTCCACGGCCGCCGCTGCCGCCTTGGCGCGGGCCCGGGCCAGGACCTCGGCATCGCCGTCCAGCCCGATGACCTCCGCGCCGGGATGCATCCGCTTTACCAGCACAGTGAGCGTACCGGTGCCACAGCCGAGATCGAGCACGCGCTGGCCGTGTGCAATGTCGGCTTGCCGCACCAGCGCCGGCTTGAAGCGTCCTTCCCGCATCGTGGCCGCGAGCAGCGCGTCGTAGAACGGCGTCAGCCAGCGGAATCGCAGGGCGTAGACGTAAGAGGATCGCTCTGGTGGCGTCATGGTGGCTCCGCGGCCGCGGCCCGGGGCGAGCCCGTTTGCATAACCTCCTCAGGAGTCCCAACCTTCTACATCTCACGCAGAGGACGCCGAGGGATACGGAGAGGCGCAGAGAGGATTTTGTATTTGCTTCGTCGTACTCTGCGACTCTCAGTGTTCCCCTGCGCTCTCTGCGCGAGATGATGTGATGCCTGCCTTGCCTACCCCCTTCCATCCGCCTGAAGGTTACGGTCGCCCCGGGACACGACCTTGCCTCAGCAATCGGAAGTCCGCTCCCACCCTAGCTGCATGGTCTTGAAGACCGGGTGAATCCTGGATGAAGCCTCATTCACGATGCCTTCATT
>JACQPS010000266.1 GCA_016207445.1 Gemmatimonadota bacterium
CGCGGGCGCGCGCGCGCCGGCCGCCGAGACATGTTGAGGCGACGCCGTCGCCGACCTCACTCGGAGAGAGCCACCTTCATCTTGCCCGTGGCGTTCCACAGCCCGAGGCTGGCGCCGCTCGTCTCGCTCTGCTCGAGCAGCACCCGGCTCTTGCCCGCGCCGTCCCAGAAGGTGAGGCGCGGCCCGGTCTCCGCCGCGGCCACCATCGCGCGCTGACCGCCTTGTACGTCGCGCAGCACGACGCGCGCCGCGGCCGCCTCCGTTTCCAGCAGCAGCCGGTTCTTCCCCGCCGCATCCCAGAAGGCGAGGCTGGCGCGATCGTCCGGCGCATGCAGCAGCACGCGCTGCACCTTCTTCGAGTCCCAGAGTACGACCTTCGCGCCACCCTGCTCGGCCACCTCCAGCACGATCCGGTTGTTCCCCGCCGCGTCCCAGAGGCCGAACTTCGCGCCGGCCGCATCGACCCAGAGGCGGGCGCGCGCCTTGCCGGCGGCGTCTCGCAGGATGATGTCCTCGGCCTCGATCTTCTGCTGCGGCGTGGCCTGCGCCAGGAAGAGCAGAGCGCCGGCGCCCAGAGCGCAGAGCGAGACCGCGCGCCGCAGCCGGCGGTTCGCCGCGGCGAGTCTCGCGTGCTGCCGTTCCAGACGTTCGATACGGGCGAGGATCGAGCCAGCGTTGGCGTCGAGCATGCGATCGCTCCGGGAAAGGGGAATCACGCGGAGACGCGGAGGCGCTGAGGGACGACTCCGTGTCTCCGCGTCTCCGCGTGAAAGGTTTTCTCCGTGTTCTCAATCCCCCGCCGGCAAGGCGCGGGGCACGAAGGGCGTCTCCATGACCACGGCGGGCTTTCGACGCGTGAGCACCTGCAGCCACTCGCGCAGTGATGCCGCGATCACCAGTACGACGACGGCCATGAAGACGAGCGCGATCGCGGCGTCCAGGCGATCATTGAAGATGAGCCGCTCGGCCGCCTGCACCGACTGGACGCCGGCGGGCAGTGCTCCCTCGACCAGCGCCCGCTCGAGCAGGCGGGCGTGCGACAGGAACCCGAGGCGGGGGTCGTGCGCGAAGACCTTCTGCCAGCCCGCGGTCATGGTGACGGCGACGAGCCAGGCCAACGGCAGCAGCGTGGTCCACGCGTAGCGCGCCCTTCCCATCTTGATGATCACGGTCGTGCCCACGCACAGCGCGACCGCCGCCAGGAGCTGGTTGGAGATCCCGAACAGCGGCCAGAGCGAATTGATGCCGCCCAGCGGGTCCACCACGCCCTGGTAGAGGAAGTAGCCCCACCCCGCCACGATCAGACCACTGGCCAGGACCACGCTCGGGTACCACGACGTCTGCCCCAGCGGTTTCCACGCGTGCCCCGCGATTTCCTGCAGCATGAAGCGGCCGACGCGCGTGCCCGTGTCGATCGTCGTCAGGATGAAGAGCGCCTCGAACATGATGGCGAAATGGTACCACAGCGCGAGCAGTCCCGTCCCGCCCGCCACGCCGGCGAAGATCTGGGCCATGCCGACGGCCAGCGAGGGCGCGCCGCCGGTGCGCGCGAGCAGCGTCTGCTCGCCGACCTGGCTCGCGAGCGCCTGCATCTGCTCGGGCGTGACGACGAAGCCCCAGCCCGCGATCGTGCGCGCCGCCGCGTCGAGGTCCGCCCCCACGATGCCCGCCGGCGAGTTGATCGCGAAGTAGACGCCGGGCTCCAGGATCGACGCCGCCACCATGGCCATGATGCCCACGAACGACTCCATGAGCATGCCGCCGTAGCCGATGATGCGCGCATCGGTCTCCTGCGACACCATCTTGGGCGTCGTGCCGGACGCGACCAGTGAATGGAACCCGCTGATCGCGCCGCAGGCGATGGTGATGAAGGCGAAGGGGAAGAGCTTGCCCGCGAACACGGGTCCCGTGCCCGCCACGAACGGGGTGAGCGCCGGCATGCGCAGCGGCGGCAGCACGAACAGGATCGCGAGCGCCAACGCCAGCACGGTGCCGATCTTCAGGAAGGTCGAGAGGTAGTCGCGCGGGCAGAGCAGCACCCAGACCGGCAGCACCGAGGCGCTGAATCCGTACGCCACCATCAGCCACACCAGCGTGGTGCCGGACGCGGTGAAGAGCGGCGCCCAGCGCGGGGATTCGGCGATCCAGCCGCCGGCCACCACCGCGAGCAGCACGAGCACGACGCCGATGCCCGAGGCCTCGCCGACCTTGCCCGGCCGGAAGCTGTGCAGCCACCACCCCATGAGCAGCGCGATCGGAATGGTGCAGGCGATGGTGAAGAGTCCCCACGGGCTCGCCTTCAGCGCGTTCACCACGATCAGCGCGAGCACCGCGAGCAGGATCACCATGATGAACAGCACGGCGATCATGGCCGTGAAGCCCGCCGTGCTGTTGATCTCCTCCCGCGCCATCTGTCCGAGGGACTTGCCATCGCGCCGCATCGACGCGAACAGGATCACGAAATCCTGGACCGCGCCACCCAGCACCACGCCGATCACCAGCCAGAGCGTGCCGGGGAGATAGCCGAACTGGGCGGCCAGCACCGGCCCGACCAGCGGGCCCGCACCCGCGATCGCGGCGAAGTGATGGCCGAAGAGCACCCAGCGGTTCGTGGGCACGAAGTCCCGCTCGTTGTCGATGCGCTCGGCCGGCGTGGCCCGGCGGTTGTCCAGGCCGAACACGCGATAGGCAAGGAAGCGGGAGTAGAAGCGGTAGGCGACGGTGTAAGTGCAGACGGCCGCGGCGACCAGCCAGGCGGCGCTGATGGACTCGCCGCGGTGCAGCGCGATCAGGCCGAAGGCGAAGGCGCCGACCGCGGCGATGCCCGTCCAGAGGAGGATCGAGAGGAGCTTACGGACTCCTTCCGTCATCTTACGACGTGGCCGGCTGCTGACTCCGGCCGTAAAGCGCTTCGTAATACAGCCGCGTCATCAGCCTGTCCAGCGAATGAAATGCGCGGCTGAGCCGCCGGACGTCCGGATCGCTCAATCCGGCCGCCCGCTCCTCCCAGGTGCCCGGGCCCGCCATGATCGTCTCGATCTCGCGGATGTAATGCTTGGCCTCGTGCGGCGGCTGCTCCTCGTAGAAGGCGAGGCGCAGCTCGGCCATGGCGCACGCGATCGCCTCGGCGGCCGAGGCCACGGGAATCATCAGGCAGGCGATCGCGATGTCGAGCTTCTCGTGGGCGTAGGCGTAGCTCGGGATCATCGTGGCACCTCCGCGGAGCCAGTCGACAGTTGAGAGTTGACAGTCAAACAGTGACAGTGGGACTCGACGCCATCCGCGTTGTCGACTGTCGACTGTCAACCGGTTTCACCAGCCCAGGATCATAGCGAGCGCGACGTCGCCGCGCACCGCATCGAGCTCGGCCCGTGCGGGTGCGTGGTCGGAGCGGACGCGGTGGCGTAGCCCCGTGAATTCCAGGCGCATCCCGTAACCGAGCTTGCCGAGCAGCCAGCTCTTCTCGGGACTGAACCATTCCACTCCGCCGCCGGCGTACCAGGTGTTGGGCCACCACTTGCGCGAGGGCCAGAGCGTGGGCGCGTACCCGCCCTTGCGCTTCCCCTCGTTCAGCGGCTCGCCGGCCACTGACATCTGACGCGCCGCGTACCAGGTGTAGGCATACCCTGCGCGCAGGTAGGTATGGATCTCATCCCCGCGGAACAGCCCCACGCTGTAGCGCAAGCCGCCGGTCAGCTCGTTCAGCTGCAGTGTACCGGCCACCGTGGCCACGCGCCGCCCGCTGCTGTCCGCGATCGCGTAGCGGATGCCGGAGGAGTCCCGGCCGAACCCGTACTCCCAGGAC
>JACQPS010000028.1 GCA_016207445.1 Gemmatimonadota bacterium
CGTCCGTCGACTTCTGGTAGCCCAGCTCGCCCACGATATTGAGCATGAGGAAGTTGAGCGCCACGTCGCCGAACACGTTCCAGGCGGCCGTCTCGAGCTCGCCCTCGATCGGCGCAGGTGTACCGCCCGCCGTCTTCGACGGCCGCAGCACGATCGGCTGGCCCGCGTTCGCGCTCGTGCACGAGTTCGTCTCGCAGCGAAGCTGCCAGTCGAAGCTCAGGTCGCTCGAGTACTTGTCGTACCCCGCGCCCGCCGCGAAATCCAGGAAGAGGATCCCCTTGCTCGCGACGACGCGCAAGCTGAGCGTGCTCAGGTTCGAGGCGAACTCGCCCGGATCCGACCTCGGCGCGTCCACCTCCCCGAATTGCACCTCGCCCATGCGCCGGTACACGCCCGACACCGACACGCCCGGCACCAGGATTCCTTGCTTGATGATCCCGATGCGTACGCCGCCGCCCGCGTTGATGATCGCCTCGTCCAGGCCCAGCTTGTCCTCGATCTCCTTCACCTTCGGGATAAAGGCGACGCTGCCCAGCAGATCCACCGCGCCGAACCCGCCGATCATAGGGGCCAGCTTTATGCCATTGAAGACGCCGATGGCGACGTCGCCCTGCAGCGCCACCGCCGGCAAGCCGAACGTCTCCATCGCCTCGAGCGTCTGCTGATTCTGCGTCACCTCATTCGCGAACTGCTGCAGATTCGGCACGTCCGCGAACGCGAAGTTCGCGCGTGCCGTCACGCTCACGCGCGGCAGGCCCAGGATGCGCTTGCCGATGGTGCTGCCCGTACCCAGGACCGGATTCCCGCCGTTGAACGCCATGCCGATGCTCGGCTGCACGTTCGTCACCGCGTTCACGACCTGCGCGCACAGGAAACGGAACTGATCCCGGACGTCCCCCGGTGCATCCGCCACCGCACTGTTGTCGGTCACCTGAACCTGAGCGCACTGCGTGAGCAGCTCTTCCTGCGCCCACGCCGGAGACGCCGCAAAAAAGGACAGCGTCGCCACCATGACGATGTACCGTCTCATACGACCTCCACTCGGGGTCTGTTCTGGGGGAGAGCTGGGGTCCCGACGCGGACCCACGCGGCGGGAGCGGACGGCCGTAAATGGCCGGGCGTGCAGCACTAACAATGCAGTCGCGTCGCCGCGGGTGTCAAGCGTGCCGGCCGGGCTCTGCCGAACAATCGTAGAGGAATGCCCGGTTTTGTGCAGCGCCGGCGCCCACCGGCTACCGGCGCCAACCCCCTGCACGAAAAGTGGGGATGGCGACTCAAGTGCGGCGCGCGCGCAGCTCCCGGACGGCGAGGGTGGTGAGGCCGCCCAGCGCCACGCGGCCGAGCGGGCGCGCAGCGCGGCCCAGGAAGCGGCGTGCCGGGCCGGCTGGCCCGGCGCCCAGGATGCGCCCCATCAGGTAACCGGCGCCCATGGCGATGCCCATACTCAGAAGAGGGTGTCGCTGGATGCGGGTGCGCATGTCATCGCGGATTTCCGGGATCTCGTGCGTGCGGAGGTAGTCCGCGCTGTCCTCGAGCACGTCGCCGACGCGGTGCAGGCCCCGTCCGGCGGTGCCGGGGATTCCGCCTTGCCGCTCGAGAGTCCGGGCGCGGCCCTCGATCCCTTCGCCCAGGCTGTCGATGCGCTCGGCCAGGGCATTCTTGCCGGATTCCGCGGCGTCGCTCGCGCGGCCGCGGATGCGCCGCACCATGCCCGATCCCTGCCGCCCGCCACGTTCGATCTCACCCATGCCGGGCACCGGTCCCGGGGCAGCGCCCCTGTCGCCCATGGAGGCGCGCCCGGGCCTCTTCTGCGCGCGCCGGAATCCGCTGGGCTGCTCTCCCGCCGGAACGTCCTGCCGTATCGACATTTGCTCCCTCCTTGACAGCTCGCTTCTGCCATGGGGAAGGGGTGCAAGAGGTGTTCCCTGAATCGCCGTAGATATGCGGAACCGCGCTTCGAGCGAAGACTCCATTGCTTCCGTGGAACGTGCGCCGGTAGATTTTTTCGGGGCGGTGCGACCGCCCCGGTCGCACTACACCTCGAGGCGAGCATGGGCCGTTTCCGCATCGCGCTGGCGCAGATGAACCTCACGGTCGGAGACCTGGCGGGCAATGTGGCCGCCATGGCCGGCCGGCTCGAGGAGGCGTGGGATGCGGGGGCGGACCTCGTCGCCTTCCCCGAGCTCGCGATCCCGGGCTACCCGCCGGAGGACCTGCTGCTGAAGCCCGCCTTCGTGGACGCGAACCTGAAGGCGTTACGGGAGCTGGCCGCGAAGACCCGTGGAACCGCAGTGGTCGGGTTCGTGGACCGGCAGGCCGATCTCCATAACGCCGCGGCGGTCGTGCACGAGGGCGAGGTGGTGGGCGTCTACCACAAGCAGCGCCTGCCCAACTACGGCGTGTTCGACGAGCTGCGCTACTTCCAGCCGGGACAGGCCGCGACGCTCTACCGCATCGCCGGCGCCTGGGTGGGGGTGAGCATCTGCGAGGACATCTGGTTCCCCGGCGGCCCGGTCGCGCACCTCGCGCTGGCGGGCGCCGACGTCGTCGTCAACATCAACGCGTCGCCGTACCACCGCGGGAAGTGGAGGCACCGACACCAGATGCTGGCCGCGCGCGCCGCGGATTACGGCGTCTCGCTGGCCTACGTCAATCACGTGGGCGGGCAGGACGAGATCGTCTTCGATGGCGACAGCTGCGTCTTCGATGCGGCCGGCGAGCTGCTGGTCGAGGCGCGGCCGTTCGAGGAAGAGCTGCTGCTCTGCGACATCACGCTGGAGCAGACGTTCCGGGCGCGGCTGCACGATGCGCGGCACGGGCACGTGCCGGAGCGGCGCACGGTCGAGCGGAAGAATCTGTCGGAGCAGCCGTCGCGGCGCACGCGCCCGCCGCTCCCCGCCCGCCCCGCGTGGCGCCACGACGACCTGGCCGAGGTCTACCGCGCGCTCGTGGTCGGCACGCGCGACTACGTGCGCAAGAACGGCTTCGAGCACGTGGTGCTGGGGCTGTCCGGCGGGATCGATTCCAGTCTGGTCGCGGTCGTCGCCGTGGACGCGCTGGGCGCGGACGCGGTGACGGGGGCTTCCCTGCCCTCCCGTTACACTTCCGAGGGCAGCCGCGCCGATGCCGCCGCGCTCGCCAGGGCGCTCGGCATCGAGCTGGAGACACTCTCGATCGAGGAGAGCTTTCAGGTGGCGCTGCGCACGCTCGAGCCGGCCTTTCGAGGTCGCGCACCCGACATCGCCGAGGAGAACCTCCAGGCCCGGCTGCGCGGCATGCTTCTGATGGCGCTGTCGAACAAGTTCGGCTGGCTCGTGCTGGCGACCGGCAACAAGAGCGAGATGGCCACCGGGTACGCTACCCTGTACGGCGACATGGCCGGCGGCTTCGCGGTGCTCAAGGACGTGCCGAAGACACTGGTGTACGAGCTCGCCCGCTGGCGCAACACCCAGGGACGGGCGCCGCTGATTCCCGAGAGCGTGCTCGCGAAGGCGCCCTCCGCCGAATTGCGGCCCGGTCAGCGCGACGTGGACTCGCTGCCGCCATACGAGCAGCTCGACCCGATCCTGGAGCGCTACGTGGAGGGCGACTTGAGTTATCAGGAGCTGGTCACGGCGGGCTTCGACCCGGACATCGTGAAGCGCGTGATCACGATGGTGGACCGGAGCGAGTACAAGCGCCGCCAGGCGCCGCCCGGTGTGAAGATCACGCCGCGGGCGTTCGGGAAGGATCGGCGGCTGCCGATTACCAGCCGGTATCGCGATGCGTGACGGGGCGGCGCCGGTTCGCGAACAACCCTCGGGCGCATGGTGATCGAGCGCCGGCCACGCCGAACCGCCGCCGTCTAGCGTTCCCTGACCCCTGACCCTTGATCCCTGACCCCTACTTCCTGTCCCCGAACTCCACTCTCGGCGGCTGCTGCGCCGCCTCCGGCGCCGCGAACGGCTCCTTCCGGCCGGCGCCGATGACCTTCGCGGTGAGCAGCTGCGGAAAACGGCGGATGTACGTGTTGTAGGTGCGCACGGACTCGTTGTAGTCACGGCGGGCGACGGCCAGCCGGTTCTCGGTCTCGGTCAGCTCGTCCTGAAGGCCAACGAAGTTCTGGTTGGCGCGCAGCGTGGGGTACGCCTCCACGGCGACGTTCAGAAACAGCCGGAGGTTGTCCGAGAGCGCGGCGCTCGCGCGGCTCAGCGCGCCGGGGTCGGCGTCCTGCTGCACCGCCTGCGCGACCTGCTCGCGGGCCCGCGTCAGGCCGGCGCGTGCCTCGGCGACACGCGTGAACGTCTCGCGCTCGAAGGCGGCCGCCTGCTCCACGGTCGCGACCAGGTTCGGGATCAGGTCGTTGCGACGAAGCAGCTCCGCCTCGATGTTCGCGCGCATCTCCTCGCTACGCTCGTCGAGCTCCTGGATACGGTTGTAGCCGCAGCCGGACAGCAGCAGCGCGAGCGTGGGCGCGAGCCAGCGTAAGCCAGGCCTGATCATTTCTTCTCCGCCTCTGGAAGCTGGTCCACGTAGTCTGCCACCCGCTCGATCAGCGCGTAGTAGCCGGTGACCGAAGGATGATCCACCTGGGCGCGCAGCGGATGCCGCCGGACGCGCGCTTCCCACAGCCGCAGGAAGGCCGCGGCATCGCCGCCCACCAGCTCCGCCGCATCACGTACGGTCGCCTCGGTGCGGGCGGGCGGCGTGCGCCCGCTCAGCCGCAGTACGGCGCGCAAGTAGGTGGCGAAGGACGGTAAGCTGGTCAGCAGCAGTCGTCCGACCTCCTCCGGTTTCTCCGCCGTGAGCAGGAGTCCCTCGCGGAGCTGGAGCATCTTGCCCCGAATCTCGCGCTCCGCCTGGAGTCGAAGCGCACGCGCATCGACGACCAGACCGTCCAGTGGATCCGGCCCTTGCAGTAAGACGTGCGCGTCCTTCATGTCCGCCAGCTCGACGGCAAAGACATCGGAAGCTCGACGCCACTCGTCCCACGGCATGAGCAGCGGCGCGGTGTTGCCAGCCTTTGCCCAGCGGCGTGCCAGTGGCGAGCCGACCCGCAGCAGACCCGCGTCTACCCGGTCCACCAGGATGAGCAGGTTGATATCGCTCACCCCCGAAACCGCCTCGCCACGCGCGACCGAGCCGTAGAGCAGGGCGCTGCGCAAGCGATCGCCGAGCGCGGCGAGCAACTCCGCGACGAACGCTCGGGCCGTGCCTTTCGGGTCCGCGACCATGCGCTCTACCAGCTCCTTCCCGCGCCGCCGCCGCCGAAGCCGCCGCCGCCGCCGAAACCGCTGCTGCTGGAACTGCTGCTCCCCGAGCTGCTGGAGCTTCCCGCGAACCCGCCGAAACTCCCGCCCCAGCCGCTCCACTCCCGGCGGTGCTCGCTTCCCACGGGGTTCATGTGCGACAAAAGCCGTGGCCTCGCGAAGCGACGTTCACTGGCCAGGCGCTGGGCGTGACGGAGCGTGAACCAGGCGACCGAAAGAAAAACCAGGAGGAAGATGGCGAACGAAATCGGCACGGACATCGGCACTATGGGTTCGTCCGGAATGGGTGGCTCCGCCACCACGGTTCCGGTCAAGTCGAACCCGAAGTGCTCCGCGTACTCGAGCGCGAGTGCCCCGACGCCGCTGCGGACCCCGGTGGCGTAGTCGCGACGCCGGAACCACGGAATCACGTACTCGTCGGCGATCCGCCCCGCCTCGGCGGCCGTAATGAACGTCGTGGTGCCTGTTCCGGTTTCGATCTTGAGGTGCCCCCGGCCATCGGGGGATGTCTCCTTCGGCACGACCAGGAACACGAGACCGGTGTTGCGAACGGGATCGCCCGGGTCGCCGCGGCGGCCGATCGCCCACTCGCGGCCGATCCGCAGCGCCATCTCGTCGGCCGTGCGCCCCTCGAGCGAAGGCAGGGTCACCACCACGATCTCGCCGCCGGACTTCGCCCGCACCTCGTCGATGATCCGGGTGATGGCCTCCTCTTCGGCCGGCGGGATCACGTCGGCGAAGTCGTTCAGGTAGCCGACGGGCGCCGGGAGCCGGAGCTGGGCCGCGCCGGCGCCGGGCGCGGCGAGGAGCACGAGCAGCGAGATGCCGAGAAGCCGGCGCATGCGGATGTCCGCAGCCAAGGGGCGGCAAATATAGCCAGCAAGGGTCACCGGCAACATGCGGCTGTCTCACGCAAGAGAATGGACGCTGTGCGACGTATGGCCGGCACACGCGACACGCGGCGAAGGCCGCATTACCAGCTCCGTCCCGCCCCGCCGCCGCCGAAGCCGCCGCCTCCACCGAATCCGCCGAACCCGCCCGACCCGAAACCGCCGAAGCCGCCGCCGAAGCCGCCCCAGCCGCCGCGATGCCGCCCACCCAGCGGGAACGGAAAGATGACCGGGCCGAAGCCGCCGCGGCGGAAGCCCCGGCGCCCCTTGCGCGCGCCGTAGCTCAGGAGAAGGAAGAGCGCGATGATGAAGAAGAGGGAAAGCACGCCCAGCGTGGGACTGCCCGGCTGCTCCGGCGGCGTCGCCGGCGGCGCTGCGAATTCGCCCGTGAGCTCGAAATCGAAGCGCTCTGCGTACTCGTGCGCGAGCGCCGCGACGCCCTGGCGGATCCCCGTGCCGTAGTCCCGCTGCCGAAACCAGGGGACGACGTAGGTGTCCGCGATTCGTCCCGCTTCCGCAGCCGTAATGAACGTGGTGGTGCCCGTCCCGGTCTCGATGCGCACGTGCCCGCGCCCATCGGGCGACGTCTCCTTCGGCACCACCAGAAACACCACCCCCGTGTTGCGCACCGGATCGCCGGGCCGGCCCATGCGGCCGACGCGCCACTCGCGCCCGATCCGAAGCGCGAGCTCGGACGCGGGTCGCCCCTCGAGCGAGGGCAGGGTGACGACCACGATCTCGCCGCCCGACTTCGCCCGTACCTCGTCGATGATCCGGGTGACCGCCGCCTCCTGCTCGGCCGCGATGATGTTCGCGAAATCGTTGACGTAACCGACCGGGCGGGGGAGGCGCACCTGCGCGTGCGCGTCCGCCGCCGCGGCCAACAGGAATGGGAGAGTACCAAGAATCCGGAGCATGGTCTCGGTCCGCCTCGAACGGCGCACAATAATACCCCGAGTGGCGGACCAGCGAAAACCGGAGGGAAGCGCCGCCGGCCAAAAGGAAACGGGCCCACAGCGCGCTGCGGCCCGTTTCCCGGCGAATTCACTCGTTCTGCAGTGCCCCCGGGGTGACTCGAACACCCGGCCAACGGTTTAGGAAACCGCTGCTCTATCCACCTGAGCTACGGGGGCCAAAGCTCTTGAAATATATCGGAATACCCTGGCCCCATCAACCGGCTTCGTGCATGGCCGTCTCCGGCAAGGGACACCCGCGTGGCGCCTGGCAGCACCCGCGCGCGCGCGCGGGGCAGCAGGTACGGCCGGCCGGCGGCGATCAGGGTCTGTAATTCCCGTGTAAGTCCCCCGTGCTACCCTGGGGCGTCAAGAGGGGGAGGCGCCCATGGGCCAGCTCACGGAGCAGCGCGTTCGAGACCGCCTGCGCGGGATCCGGTGGCCAGGGTTCGACACGAACATCGTGACAGCGGGCTTCATTCGCGGCATCAGCATCGATGAGGCGCGCGTGACGGTGCAGTTCCAGCCCAGGACCGTGGACCCGGGCAAAGTGTCGGCCATGGAGGAGCAAATCCGGGCCGCGCTCGCCGAGTTGCCCGGCGTGCAAGACGTACACGTAGTCCGTACGCTGCCTGTTCTGGATCCGGTCCTGCGCGGCAGTGGCAGCACGACGCCGCTGCAGGCGGAGTTGCTGGAATCCGGCACGGTTCCCGATCCCGACCCGGTGCTTGCAGCCACGAGCCGCTGGGATGGACGGCGTCCGGGCCGCGCCGGCAAACCGCTCGGCACGAGCTACACGGGCGAGCCGCGCGTCTACCAGTGGGAGATCGACCCGACGAATCCGCGGGCCGTCTCGGGCGAAGCACAGCTCTGCCTGGACGCGTGGGAGTACCGGATGTGGTGGCAGCTTCACCCGGAGCGACTGGTTTACGCGTCCATTCAGGCCATCGAGGACGACACCGTCGATCACGGGAGTTGCGCGCGTCCTCACCCCGTCGGCCGGGCCGTCGCCGTAAACCTCGTATACGACGAAAGGCGCCGCGCGATCGTCGCGATCTACGGCACGGCCCAGGACTTCCGGCCGTTCGTCGAGGCGTTCCGTCGCGGCTTCGGATTGACCGACGCAGCCCAGCAAGGTCCCGCAGCGGAAGGCGGCAAGACATGAGCGCGACCGGCTCCCGATGGTTTCGCGTGGCCGACGAGCCACGCGACTGGGAAGACTTCTACCGTAGCCGGTGGTCATACGACCGCTCGGTGCGGAGCAGCCACGGTGTGAACTGCTCGGGCTCGTGCTCCTGGGAAGTGTTCGTCAAGGACGGGCTCATCTGCTGGGAGCTGCAGAAGACCGACTGGCCGCAGATCAACTCCGATACACCCAACTACGAGCCGCGCGGCTGCCAGCGCGGCATCTCCGCGTCGTGGTACCCTTACAGCCCCGTGCGCCCGAAGTACCCCTACGTCCGTGGCGTGCTGCTCGGCATGTACCGGGGCGAGCGTGCCGCGGGAAAGGATCCGGTCGAGGCCTGGGCATCGATTGCCGAGGATGTCGAGCGCAAGCGCGTCTATCAGGCCGCGCGCGGAAAGGCAGGGTGGCGGCGTGTGGCGTGGGAGGAAGCGACGGAGCTGGTCGCCGCCGCGATCATTCACACCATCCGGCAGTACGGCCCGGACCACCTTGCCAGCTTCTCTCCGATTCCCGCCATGAGCATGGTCAGCTTCACCAGCGGCCAGCGCCTGTGCAACCTGCTGGGCGGCACCATGCTCAGCTTCTACGAGTGGTACCACGACCTGCCGCACATCATGCCGATGATGTGGGGCGATCAGACCGACGTCGCGGAATCGGCGGACTGGTACCAGTCGACCTACTGGGTCGTCATCGGCTCGAATCTGCCGATGACGCGCACGCCCGACTGCCACTTCGCCAGCGAGCACAAGTTCAACGGGGGCAAGATCGTCAATCTGGCCCCCAACTACTCCGACGTCACCAAGTTCGCCGACCTGTGGGTCCCCGTACGTCCCGGCACCGATGCCGCGTTTCTGCTCGCCTGCATTCACGTCATCCTGCAGGAATTCCACGTGGACCGGCAGGACCCTTACTTCATCGACTACGTCAAGAAGTTCACGAACCTGCCCTTCCTGGTGATGCTCGAGCCCGACGGCGCGGGCGGCTATCTGCAGGGGCGTTTCCTGCGCGCCAGTGACCTCCCCGGCTACGAGGACGAGCAGCACGCCGACTGGAAGCTGCTCATGTTGGATGCGGCCACCGGCAAGCCGCGTTTGCCCGGCGGCTCGCTCGGGTTCCGCTGGGACAGCAGGCGGCCCGGCCGCTGGAACAACGAGCTGCGGGACGCAGCCACGAGCGAGTCGTTCGATCCCGTGCTCACGCTCATCGACCGAAAAGACGACGAGGTCACCGTCGCATTCGCGGACTTCACGAACACCTTCGACGTGCACTTCGGCAATACACCGGGCAAGGGACGGCCGGCCAGGGCGCTGCGTCGCGGCGTGCCCGCCGTACGCTTGACGCTGGCGGACGGCACCGAGGCGATCGTCACCACCGCGTACGATCTATTAGTCAGTCACATGGGGGTTCGCCGCGGGCTGAGCGGCGACTTCCCGTCCGGTTACGACGACGCGACTACCCCTTTCACGCCGGCGTGGCAGAGCACGCAAACCGGCGTGAGCGCCGAGTTGGCGATCCGGGTAGGACGCGAGTTCGCCGACAACGCCAGCCGGACACGGGGCAAGAGCATGTTCATCACCGGCTCCGGCGTCCTGCACTGGTATCACGGCGGTTCGCTGATCTACCGCGCGGAAGCGGTGATGGGGATCATCTGCGGCTGCATGGGCGTGAACGGTGGCGGTTTCAACCATTACGTCGGCACCGAAAAAATCCGCACCTTCGCCGCCATTGGCACACTGGCTGGCGCAGCTGATTGGACCGGCCCGGCGCGCCTGCAGAACAGCACGTCCTACTGGTACTTCCACACCGACCAGTGGCGTTACGACGCGATGCTGCTCGACCCGCTCTGGGCGCCCTGGGCCCGGGTGATGCCGCGGCACAGGCACGCGGCGGACGTGAACGCGCTGGCCGTGCGCCTGGGCTGGCTGCCCTTCTACCCTCAGTTCGACAAGCGCAATCCCATCGAAGTAGCCCGCCAGGCCTGGGAGGACGGCGCCCACACGGACGAGCAGGCCAATGAGTGGTTCGCGCGGAGGCTCAAGAGTGGCGAGCTCGATTTCGCGCTGCGCGATGTGGATGCACCCGCGAACCATCCCAAGGTGATGTGGGTGTACCGTGGCAACCTGATTGGCACGAGCATGCGCGGGCACTTCTACGCGCTCAAGCACCTCCTGGGCACCCATCACAACGTGTTGGGCGAGGAGCGCTCTCGCGGGCTGGTTTCGGAGATCGAGTGGCATGAGAACGCGCCGCTCGGCAAGCTCGACCTGCTGGTCAACGTCAACCTGCGCATGGATTCGTCGGCCAACTATGCCGATGTCGTCCTGCCCACGGCGCACTGGTACGAAAAGTACGACCTCACCTGCACGGACCTGCATTCCTTCTTCCATCCGTTCACCCCGGCACACGACCCCCCGTGGGAGTGCCGCCACGACTGGGACATCTTCAAAGCGCTCGCCCAGAAGGTGAGCGAGCTCGCGCGCACACACTTGCCCGATCCGATCGCGGACATGGTGTTGACGCCGATCAACACCGACATGCCCGAAGAGCTGGCCCAGCCGCTCGGCGAGGTGCGCGACTGGAAGGCAGGCGAGGCCCAGCTCGTGCCAGGGGTCACCGCGCCGAAGGTCAAGATCGTCCTGCGCGACTACACGCAGATCCACGATCAGTACACGACTCTCGGCCCCAGGGTATGCCGCCCGGATGGGTACGGCGCGAAGGGCATCCGGTGCAGCCTCGCGGACGTGTACGAGCAACTCAAGGAGAGCTGGCTCATCGGGGAGAAGGCCGGACGGCCGGCGATGGACGATGCGCGCCAGGTCGCGGAGATCATCCTGCGCATCTCGCCGGAGACCGACGGCGAGATCAGTCACCGGTTGTTCGAGAGCCTCGAACACCAGACGGGTCTGTCCTTGACGCATCTCGTGGAGGGCGACCGCGAGATCCATCACCATTTCGACGAGCTGATCAGCCAGCCACGCCGCAGCCTCACCTCGCCGCACTGGTCCGCGATCGAGTCGCCCGGGCGTACCTACGCGCCCTGGACGATGAACATCGAGACGTCCAAGCCGTGGCACACCCTGAGCGGCCGGCAAGAGATCTACTTCGATCACCGCGCCTATCGCGAGTTGGGCGAGTCGCTGCCCACCTACAAGCCGCCCATCGATACGGTCGCGCTGGGCGACGTCGACCTCGACCGTGCCGGCCCCAACGCCAAGCCGCTGCGCTTCCTCACACCACACGGCAAGTGGCAGATCCACAGCATGTTCTGGGACACGTGGCACATGCTGAATCTGTTCCGCGGCGGGCAGGTCGTGTGGCTGAACGAGCTGGATGCGGCGGACATCGGTGTGAAGGACAACGACTGGGTCGAGGTCTTCAACGAGAACGGCATCAGCGTGGTTCGCGCTGTCGTCAGTCAGACGATTCCCCGCGACATGTGCATCATGTACCACTCGTCGGAACGCCACATCAACGTGCCGTACTCGCCGCTCGCCCGCGAGCGCGGCGCGAGCGACCTGCGCGGCGGCAACAACAACGCGACCACCCGGATCATGATGAACCCGTCGACCATGATCGGCGGCTACGCCAACTGGAGCTACTGGCTGAACTACTGGGGCACGAGCCCGTCGGAGCGGGACTGTGTGGTGCTCGTGCGCAAGATGCCGCTCGAAACCGGCCGCAAGAAAGTACTCTACCGCGAACGGGATCTGCGTTAGTCAAGGGGGCAAGGGCCATGCGTGTGAAGCGCCAGATGGCGATGGTCTTCAACCTGGACAAGTGTCTCGGTTGTCAGACGTGCACGCTCGCGTGCAAGAACGTGTGGACCAACCGCGAAGGCGCGGAATACATGTTCTGGAACAACGTCGAGACCAAGCCGGGCATCGGTTACCCCAAGGAGTGGGAAAACCAGGAGCGGTATCGCGGCGGCTGGAGCCGTCGTGCGGGTGCGGACGCGCCCCGGCTGCGCGTGGCATCCCGGTTCTGGGAGATGATCAACCTCTTTTTCAATCCCGTGATGCCGCAGATGGAGGCCTATTACGGCAGGGGCCCGTTCACCTTCACGTACGAAGACCTGCACGACACCGAGCCGACCAGCCGCTCGCAGCCGGTCGCGCGGCCGAAGTCCATGATCACGGGCGAGGAGGACATCCCGCTCGAGTACGCGGTCAACTGGGAGGACAACGCTGCGGGAACGACCGAGCACGGCACGGGCGGTCTCGACTACAACTTCGCCGATCTCCCCGATGCCGAGCGGAAGGCGCTCCTGTCTTACCAGCAGGCCTTCATGTTCTACCTCCCGCGGATCTGCAACCACTGTTTGAATCCAGGCTGCGTTGCGGCCTGCCCATCCGGCGCGGCGTACAAACGGGAAGAGGACGGCGTGGTGCTGATCGACCAGCACCGCTGCCGCGCCTGGCGCTACTGCATCTCGAGCTGCCCGTACAAGAAGCCGTATTACAACTGGCGCACGGGCAAGATGGAGAAATGCCTTCTCTGCTATCCACGCATCGAGGTGGGGCAGCCGCCTGCATGCTTCCACGCCTGCCCGGGCCGGATCCGCTATATGGGTCCCCTCCTCTACGACATGGATCGGGTGGCGGCCGCAGCCAACGTCGCAGACACGGAGTTGGTCGCAGCCCAGCGGGACGTGATTCTCGATCCGGATGATCCGGAGATCATCCGCGCGGCCCGCGCAGAGGGCATCGAGGAGCCGTGGCTCGAGGCGTGCCGCCGCTCGCCCGTCTACAAGATGGTGAAGCAATGGGAGATCGCGCTCCCGCTCCATCCGGAATTTCGCACGCTGCCGTCGCTCTTCTACGTGCCGCCGGAAAGCCCGATCCGGACGGCCCCGAGCGCGGCGGCACCGGCTGCTATCGGCATGGTCGACGGCGGCAATGTGCTGCCGCGTCTCGAGCAGTTCCGCGTGCCCCTGGCCTATCTTGCCCGTCTGCTGGCGGCGGGCAACGTCACGGAAGTCGAGAAAGCACTGGGGCGGCTGCTCGCCGTGCGGGAATACCGGCGCTCCCTCCGCGTCGAGGGCAAAGCGAATACCGCGGTACTGGCGCAGGCCGGCATCGGTGAGACGGACGCCGTCGCGATCCACCGCCTGCTCGCTCTGGCGCATTTCCACGAGCGATTCGTCATTCCAACCACGCACCGGGAGCGAACTGCCACGGCACCGTATATCGAACGGGGATTCGCGGGCTTCGATGAGATGGCGCCCGGCTATGGCACGCCGCGGCGCACCGCGTTCCACGGTGGACGGGAGGAGGTTGGCTCCTGAGATGCGGCGCCGGACGCGTCAGGCCTGTTATGAGCTGCTGGCAGAGCTGCTCCTCTATCCGGAGGACCGGATCGAAGCGCGTCTGCAGGCGCTCGCCAAGGACGTGGCCAGAGCGCCGGCGGCCATCCGCGGACCGATCCTGACGCTCATGGCTTCGCTAGAGGCGCGCGACTGCGAGCGCTATCTCAGCGTGCTGGAGCTGGCCCCCAGCTGCCCGCTCTATCTCGGCTACTACCTTTTCGACGAGCCGCGCAATTGTCGCGGCGCGGCAACCAGTGGCCGCAACCGCTACATGATCGAGCTGGCCGGGATCTACCGGCATTTCGGTCTCGAACCCACCGGTGCGGAGGTACCGGATTACCTGCCGCTCGTGCTGGAATTCGTTTCCTTCTCGTTGGATCGCCCGGAGCGAAACCGGACGGGAATCCGCGAGATGCTCATCCGGGACTACATCGCCCCGGCGCTTGCGCCCATGCAGGCGCGCTTCCGCCAGGCGGGCGGCTGTTGGACGCTTGCGATCGATGCGCTGGTCGCTGCCATCGAGGCTGAGCTGCGTGAGCGACCGGCCGCTCGGCGCCGTGGGCGAACGGGCCGCAGCCGTCGCGAGCTCCCGGTCATCCGATTCGAGGCCGAATCATGAGCAAGCTGTTGTGGGGAGTCTATCCCTATCTGTGCCTGGGGCTGTTCCTGTTCGTTCCGTTCGTGCGCATGGTGTACCGCCCCTTCGGCTTCAGCACGCGCCCGAGCGGGTTGTTCGATCGCACTCGGCTGGGCGTCGCGTCGCTGCTGCTGCACTGGGGTCTTTTGCTGCTGCTGCTCGGACACCTTGCGGGTTTTACGGGCGGCCTGGCCGGGCTGCGCAGCTGGATCAGCTTCTTCTTCTGGTCGGGCCTGCTGGGCGGGCTGGCCGCGCTGTTCGGCTCCGCCACGGCACTCTGGCGCCGGTACCGCGTGCCAGAGGTGCGGGCGATGAGTAC
>JACQPS010000273.1 GCA_016207445.1 Gemmatimonadota bacterium
CACGAGAAGCGGCTGGTGTGGTCGCCGTGGACGCCGCAGTCCGCCGGCCTCGTGTCCGCGTTCGGCAAGCTGACCGGGCTGGACGGCGTGCGGCCGGTGCGGCGCATCGAGGTGCAGCCGTACGCCAGCAGCCGGCTCACGCGTGCGCCGGGGGACCCGCGCGACCCGTTCTACGAGCGCAGCGACCTGGGCGGCTCGCTGGGCGCCGACTTCAAGCTGGGACTGAGCTCGGGCCTCACCCTCACCGGCACGATCAACCCCGACTTCGGCCAGGTCGAGGTGGACCCGGCGGTCGTGAACCTGACGGCGTTCGAGACCTTCTTTCCGGAGAAGCGGCCGTTCTTCATCGAGGGCGCCGAGGTGTTCCGCTTCGGCCAGGTGCGCAGCTTCAACCGGTATTCCTTCCAGCAGTTCTTCTACTCGCGGCGCATCGGCCGGCCGCCGCGCCTCGGAGTCTCGGAAGCCGACGTCGCCTACTCCGAGCAGCCGGACCAGACCACGATCCTGGGCGCCGCCAAGGTCACCGGGAAGGCCGGGGCGTGGACGATCGGCATGATGGACGCGCTCACGGCGCGCGAGCAGGCGCGCTTCGTGACCTCGACGGGGCTCGAGGACGAAAGCGCGGTCGAGCCGCTCAGCAACTCCTTCGTGGGCCGGCTGCGGCGCGAGCTGCGCGGCGGCTCCACCGTCATTGGCGGGATGGCCACGGCCGTGCACCGTCGACTCGAGACCGCGGCCTTCGAGCAGGCGCTGCCGCGCCGCGCCTTCCTGGGCGGCATCGACTTCCAGCACGGTTGGGCGGGGCGCGCGTGGGACCTGAGCGGCTTCGTGGTCGCGAGCCGCGTGCAGGGCACGTCCACGGTGATATCGGCGCTGCAACAGGCGAGCGCGCGCTACTACCAGCGTCCGGACGCGCAGGCGGTCGAGCTCGACCCGACGCGCGTGCGCCTGGACGGGCACATGGCGGATCTCGCGCTGACGCACACGGGCACGTGGGACCTCTCGCTCGACTACAAGCAGGCGAGCCCCGGCTTCGAGATGAACGACCTGGGGTTCCACGGCCGCACCGACTACCGCAGCTTCTCGACCTTCGCGGGGCGGCGCGTCAACCGCACGGGCCGGGTGTTCCGCGAGCACAACTACTTCGCGTTCACCAACCACGCCTGGAACTGGGACGGCGACGTGATCTTCGACGCCTATGCGGTGGGCGCGAACGGCACGTTCCAGAACCTGTGGTGGACGGGGATGAACCTCGGCCTCGAGCGCGATGCGCTGAGCGATCGCCTCACGCGCGGCGGCCCGCTCGCGCAGGACCCGGGCGGCTGGTGGTTCAACGTCCGTGGGGGCTCGGACTCGCGCAAGCGGCTGTCGGCGGCCGGGTTCCTGTTCTACAGCCAGGGGAATGCCGGCAGCCACGAGCGCAGCGCGGAGCTCGAGCTGGACTTCCGGCCGTCCAGCGCGGTGCGCGTGCGCCTCGGCCCCTCGCTCGGCCGCTCCGCGAGTCCGGCGCAGTACCTCCAGACCGAGCCGGACTCCCTGGCGCTGGACACGTACGGCCGGCGCTACGTCTTCGCCGAGATCGAGCGCACGACTCTTTCGATGGACACGCGCGTGGACTGGACCTTCTCCCCGACGCTCTCGCTCCAGCTCTATGCACAGCCGTTCCTGGCCACGGGCGACTTCCGCGACTTCAAGGAGTTCCGCGTGCCCAGGACCTTCGCCTTCGACGTATACAGCCGCGACCGCGGCACGATCCAGCGCGTGGAGACGCGGGACGGGGTCCGCTACGACGTCGACCCGGATGGCGCCGGTCCGGCCGCCGCCTTCTCCGTGGCGGAGCCCGACTTCAACGTGCGCAGCCTGCGCGGCAACGCAGTGCTCCGCTGGGAGTACCGCCCCGGCTCGGTGCTGTACCTGGTCTGGCAGCAGAACCGCAGCGGCTTTGCGCCGACCGGCGAGTTCGACTTCCGCCGGGACGCGCGCGGGATCTTCCGGGCGCCGGGGACGAACCTGTTTCTGGTGAAGGTGACGTACTGGCTGGGGCTGTAGGGGTCAGGGGTTAGGGGTCAGGGATCAGCCGTTCGCGGGCGTCCGACACGTACCAGTACCCGGCCGGCGCGCGGATCCCTGACCCCTGACCCCGATGCCTACGCCGGCACCTTCTGCGCGGGCATGCCGGCGGGCGCCGTCACTTCCTCCTTGTACGCCCAGGCGCCGGCGAGGGTGCCGAGCAGGATCTCGGCGAAGCCCCAGATCTCCGTGATGCCGAAGAGGCTCCAATCCCAGAACCCCATGGCCGTCAGGCCGACCATCGGGAAGAAGTAGGAGAGGAACCACACGGTGAGCCCGGTATAGACGGCCGTGCGCGGACCGGCGCCGAAGCGCGGGCGCATCGCGGCGTAGAGCCAGACGCTCAGGATGCCGAGCAGGAACATCATGAGCACGAACAGGCCGATGATGGCGCCCTCCATCTCGGGCAGGCCGTAACGCTCCAGGATCGCTCCGAACTGCTCGCGGATGACGACCGCGTTGAGGATCGTCTCGCCGATGTTGAAGACGACGCCCGCCAGCAGCCCGCCCACCAGGACCTTGGTCCCGTTGATCTTGCCCATGCCTGGCCTCCTGGGATTCGGCCGGGCGCGGCCGCGAGCCGCCCGGCGCCGGTGGTATTGGGGGACGCCTCCGAATAGGCGCCAGCGGCGCCGAAAAGTCAACGGATTCGTGGGGCGCGTCTCAGGTGACTGATTCTAGCGATTCAGGTTCAGCACCATCGCCTTCAGCTCCGTCATCTCCTGCACGGCGAACCTGACGCCCTCGCGCCCGAACCCGCTCTGCTTCACGCCGCCGAAGGGGTAGTTGTCCACGCGCAGCATCGGGTAGTCGTTCACGATCACGCCGCCGACCTCCAGCTCGCGGAACGCCTGCCAGATCCGGCGTACATCGCGCGTGAATACGCCGGCCTGGAGGCCGTAGTCGCTCTGGTTCGTGAGCGCCAGCGCCTGCTCGAAGTCGTCGCAGGCGCGCACCGTGACCACGGGACCGAAGATCTCCTCGCGCTCGACCTTCATCTCGGGACGGGTCGCGGACAGCACCGTCGGCTCGATCACGTTGCCGTGGCGGCCGCCGCCGAGCAGCACCTGCGCGCCGGCGTCGACCGCTTCCTCGATCCAGCGCATGACGCGATCGGCGGCCGCGGTGTCGATGAGCGGCCCCACGACCGTGTCCTCCTCCATGGGGTTCCCCCACTTCAGCCGGCGCACGTCGTTCAGGAACCGCTCGAGGAAGCGGTCATAGGCGGGATGGTGGATCAACAGGCGCTGGATGCGGATGCAGTTCTGGCCGGACATGGCGAAGGCGCCGAGCGCGCAGCGGCCGGCGGCCCACTCGAGGTCGGCGTCCTCGTGCACGATGGCGCCGCCGTTCCCGCCCAGCTCGAGCAGCACCCTCTTGCGCCCCGCGATGTTCTTCAGGTGCCAGCCGACACGCGCGGAGCCGGTGAACGACAATAGCGCGAAGCGCTCGTCCGTGGCGAGGCGCTCCGCGACCTCGGGGCGCGAGTGGACCACCGAAAGCGCGCGCGGCGGCAGCCCCGCCTGGAAGCAGATCTCCGCCAGCTCGAGCGACGTCACCGGGCTCTGCATGGGCGGCTTCAACACGACCGGATTCCCGGCGGCGTACGCGGGCGAGAGCTTGTGCGCGACCAGGTTCAACGGAAAGTTGAAGGGCGCGATCGCGCTGACCGGTCCGATCGGGAAGCGCTGATACAGCGTGAAGTATCCCTCGGTGCGCGGCTCGAGATCGGCCGGCAGGATGCCTCCGCCCAGGCCGCGCGCCTCGTCCGCCCCGAGCGCGAACGTCTGCAGCGCGCGCTGCACCTCGCCGCGCGCGTACTGGATCGGCTTGCCGCTCTCGCGCGTCATGGTCTCGGCCAGCTCGTCGGCGCGACCGCGGATCCCCTCGACGATGCCCAGCAGGATGTCGACACGACGGTGCGTCGGCAGCGCGCGCAGCTCGCGAGACGCCTCCACCGCCGCGGCGATGGCCCGCTCCATCTCGGCCGGACCGGCGAGCGGCACGCGCGCGTAGAGCTCGCCGGTGAAGGGATCGACGACGTCGTCGAACTCCGTGGTCGTGAGCCGCTCCCCCGCGATGGGGAGCCGCCACTCGCGCGGCCTGGCGGCGCTCATTGCTTGCTCAGCTCCAGCTCGACGGTGTGCGCGCGTCCGGCCACCCGGCACGCCAGGCCCTGGAGCGCGAGACGCGTGGCGAAGGAGATCGAGGCGGCGAAGGCGTCGCTGCAGCCGAACGCGCCGCCCAGGATCAGGATCGAGCCGACCGTATCGAACGCGCCGCCGGCGTCCAGCGACACGGAATCGGGCGCGAGCGTCGCGGCCGGCGCGAAACCTCTCACCACGAACGTGTCCGCGAACTCGAGCTGAAAGCGGCCGCCCGCAGCAATGATCTCGCTGCTCGCGCCGGCGCTGTCGACCATGGCGAGGCGGGTGGCGAGGAATCGGCCGGCGAGCTGCGCCGGCTCGGGCGCCGTGCTGGGCACGAGGCGCAGCCGGCGCAGGCCGGCGAACGCGCCGCCCAGATCGAGGATGACGACGTCGCCCTCGCGGCGCACGCGGGCGACCTCGAGCGGCGTGACGCGATCGCGACCCAGGAAGATGACCTCGTCGGATGACCCCGTATCCGCGAAGCCCTCCTCGACGAGCGCGCGCCGGAACTCCAGCGCCGGGCGCATGACCACGAGCCGGAAGATCTGCGGCGCGTCGGGGGTCAGGCGAAGTCCGACCACGACGCCGGCCGCGACCAGATCCGTGCCGTCGCCCAGCAGCGCCTCGCGCGCGCTGAACGAGCCCTGGAGCCGGCGGCCGCTTCCCGTCGGGTCATCGGCGCAGGCCGCGGCGAGGGCGGTTAGAAGCAGGAAAAGAAAACGTCGGCACATGAACATCGGCACTTGAACGGCGGCACATGAACATCGGCACTTGAACGGCGGCACATGAGCACCGGCACATGAGCACCGGCACACGAACGGCGGCACGTGAACGTCGGTTCAGGGGGGGAAGATGCGGCCCCTCATCGGAAAGGGAAAGCCCGACAGCGCTTGCGCGGCGGTTCCCGACTTGACGTCGAGCGGTCGACAGAGCAGCATCAAGGGCGCAAATCACCGCAGCCCGCTTCGCGTACGATTCCGGAGGGACCATGCGTCACCTGGCCCTGACGAGCGCACTCGCGCTCTTCGCTTCGCTCGGCACGGCCGTCCCCGCCGCCGCCCAGACGCTCGACCTGAAAACGGTGCGGATGGTCGATCTGACGCACCCGTTCAACGAGCGCACGCTCTACTGGCCGACGTCGCCATCGACGTTCCGGCTCGAGCGGCTGGCGTACGGCTCGACGCCGGCGGGGTTCTTCTACGCCGCCAACGCCTTCTCGACGCCGGAGCACGGCGGGACGCACCTGGACGCGCCCATCCACTTCGCGGAAGGGCGGCTCACGGCGGACCGCATCCCGCTGGAGCGGCTCATTGCCCCGGCGGTGGTGATCGACATCACCGCGCAGGCGACCGCCGACCGCGACTACCGGTTGACGCGCGCGGATGTGCTGGAGTTCGAGCGACGGCACGGGCGCGTTCCGGCCGGCGCCATCGTGCTCTTGCGCACCGGCTGGAGCCGCTACTGGCCCGATCGCAAGCTGTACCTCGGGGATGACACGCCGGGGGATGCGTCCAACCTGCATTTCCCGGGCTACGGCGAGGACGCTGCGCGGCTGCTGGTGCTGGAACGGAAGGTCGGCGCGCTCGGCGCCGACGTCGCCTCCATAGATCACGGCCCATCGAAGAACTTCATCGCGCACCAGATCGCGAACGGCGCCGACGTGCCCGGGTTCGAGAACCTGACCAACCTGGACCAGCTCCCGCCGACCGGCGCGCTGGTCATCGCGCTGCCCATGAAGATCGAGGGCGGATCGGGTGGGCCGCTCCGAGCGGTCGCGCTCGTGCCGGTGATCAGGGGTCAGGGGTCAGGGGCCAGGGACCAGGGAGTCGCACCGATGCTGACCCCCGATCCCCGACCCCTGATCCCTGGTGAAGGCGCACGGTGACCGGGCGACGCCGCGTCGCGACCCGCGCGCCCTGGGAAGCCACCGTCGGCTACTCGCGCGCCGTGCGCGCCGGCAACCTGGTCTACGTCTCCGGGACGGCGCCCGTGGGCGAGGATGGCAAGATCGCGCACCGCGGTGACGCCTACCGCCAGGCGCAGCGCTGCATCGAGATCATCACCCGTGCGCTCCAGGAGCTCGGCGCCGGGCCCGAGCACGTCGTGCGCACGCGCATGTTCATCGCCGACCGCACGCACTGGCAGGAGGTCGGCCGCGCCCACGCCGAGGTCTTCGGCGCGCACCGCCCGGCCACTATCATGGTCGTGACCGGTTTCGTGGACGCCGACATCCTGGTGGAGATCGAGGCAGATGCGGTGGTGTGAGCCGCACGTGCTGCCATCGGCAGGGGGCACGAACGGCCCGGCTCAGGGTATTGCAGGGATGGTTGACCTAATCCTTTCCGAGACAATAAGATGCGAGTAGCAGTCCCGCGCGAGACCCGGTCCGGCGAGCAGCGGGTGGCGCTGGTGCCGGAGACGCTAGCGAAGCTGCGCGAGGCGGGGCTCGAGGTGCTGGTCGAGGCCGGCGCCGGCACGCGCGCGGGCTTTCCGGATGCGGCCTACCTGGAGGCGGGGGCCCAGCTGGTGGTGGAGGCCGGCGAGCTGTACGTGCAGGCGGACGTCGTACTGACGGTCCAGGCGCCGACATGGAGTGAAGCGGCGGGGGCCGAGGACGGGCTGCGAGAGGGGTCGACGCTGCTCGGGTTCCTCCAGCCGTTCACCTCGCCCGAGCTGCTGCTGCGGCTCGCGGAGCGGCGCGTGACGAGCTTCGCGATGGAGCTGATCCCTCGCACGACCCGCGCCCAGAAGATGGACGCGCTCTCCTCGCAAGCCACGGTGGCCGGCTACAAGGCGGCGCTGCTCGGGGCCAGCTCGCTCGGCAAGTTCTTCCCGATGCTGATGACGGCGGCGGGCACGGTCGCGCCGGCGCGCGTGCTGGTCCTGGGCGCCGGCGTCGCGGGGCTCCAGGCGATCGCCACGGCGCGCCGGCTGGGCGCGGTCGTGCAGGCGTTCGACATCCGGCCTGCCGCCAAACAGGAAGTGGAGAGCCTGGGCGCTACGTTCGTCGGCCTCACCCTCGAGGAGGCGGCGGACCAGAGCGGATACGCCAGGGAGGTGTCCGAGGACGTGAAGCGGCGCGAGCACGAGCTCCTGGCCCGGCTGGTCGCGGATGCCGATGTCGTCATCACGACCGCGCTCGTGCCCGGCAAGGCTGCGCCCGTGCTGATCACCGAGCCCATGGTGCGCGCGATGCGCCTGGGCTCGGTGATCGTCGATCTGGCCGCCGAGGCCGGCGGCAACTGCGAGCTGACCGAGCCCGGGCGCGAGATCGAACGATACGGCGTGCTCATTCACGGCCTCGTGAACCCGGCCAGCTCGCTGCCGACCCACGCCAGTCAGATGTACTCACGCAACATCTCCGCCCTGCTGCTGCATCTGGTCCAGGGCGGTGAGCTGAAGCTCGACCCGGAGGACGAGATCACGCGCGGCTGTCTCGTCACGCATGGCGGCCAGGTGGTGCATCCGGCCGTGCGGGCGCTGGTCGCGGCGAGTAGTGAGTAGCGAGCACCAAACCCGGAGGCAATTTTGCCGGAAGCGTTACTGGTATCGATCTACGTCTTCGTGCTCGCGCTGTTCGTCGGCGTCGAGGTGATCACGAAAGTGCCGCAAATTCTGCACACGCCGCTCATGTCGGGGTCCAACGCCATCTCGGGCATCACGATCGTGGGCGCGCTGCTGATCGCGGGCCGGGTCGAGTCGCCGCTCAGCGTGGTGCTGGGCGTGTTCGCGGTCGTGCAGGCGATGATCAACGTGGTTGGCGGCTTCCTGGTCACCGACCGCATGCTGCAGATGTTCAAGAAGAAGCAGGACGGCGGGCCGGCATGATCGTAGAACTGTCGTATCTGATCGCGGCGAGCCTGTTCATTTTGGGGCTCAGGCGGCTGAGCTCGCCGGCGACGGCGCGCTCCGGCAACCTGCTGGGTGCGGCCGGCATGCTGCTCGCCGTGCTCGCGACCCTCGTGCACCAGGACATCCTCAGCTACAGCTGGATCCTGGTCGGAATCTTCCTCGGCAGCGCGGCCGGTGCCGTGCTGGCACGGACCGTCAAGATGACGGCCATGCCGCAGATGGTCGGGATCCTGAACGGCTTCGGCGGCGGCGCCTCCACGCTGGTGGCCGCATCCGAGTACCTGCGCACGCCCACGGGCCGGCCGGTCGACGTTTCGGTGAGCATCGCGCTCAGCGTGCTGATCGGCGCCGTGACGTTTTCGGGGAGCATGGTGGCCGCGGGGAAGCTCCAGGAGCTGATCACGGGGCGGGCGGTGACCTACCCGTTGCAGAAGACGGGGAACGCGCTGCTGTTCCTCGGCATCCTCGCGCTCGGCGGCTACCTGCTCGGGAGCTCGTTCCATCCCGGCTGGTTGATGCTCCTGACCGTGCTCTGCCTGCTGCTGGGCGTGCTGCTGGTGATCCCGATCGGCGGCGCCGACATGCCGGTCGTGATCTCGCTGCTCAACTCGTACTCGGGGCTGGCGGGCGCCACCACGGGGTTCGCGCTGCACAACAACGCGCTCATCATCAGCGGCGCACTGGTCGGGGCGTCGGGCATCATCCTGACGCGCATCATGTGCAAGGCGATGAACCGGTCGCTGGCGAACGTCATTTTCGGCGCCTTCGGCGCGAGGCCGGTCGCGGTGGCGGGCGCGACCGCCGACGGCCGCGTGGCCCGGGACATCACCGTCGAGGATGCGGCCGTGCTGCTGGGGTATGCGCGCTCGGTCATCGTGGTGCCGGGGTACGGCATGGCGGTCTCGCAGGCGCAGCACAACGTGCGCGAGCTGGCCGACCTGCTCGAGGCGCGCGGCGTGGACGTGAAGTACGCGATCCACCCCGTCGCCGGCCGCATGCCCGGCCACATGAACGTGCTGCTCGCGGAGGCGAATGTGCCGTACCCGAAGCTGTACGAGATGGAGCGGGTCAACCCGGAGTTCGAGCGGACCGACGTCGCCCTCGTGATCGGCGCGAACGATGTCGTGAACCCGGCGGCGCGCAGCAACCCGGCGAGCCCGATCTACGGCATGCCCATCCTGGACGTGGACCGGGCCAGGAGCGTGGTCGTCATGAAGCGCAGCATGAACCCGGGCTTCGCCGGCATCGACAACGAGCTGTTCTACCAGGACAACACGCGCATGCTGTTCGGTGATGCGCGCGACTCGCTCGGCAAACTAGCGGTAGCGTTGAAGGCGATGTAACAGCAGGGGTCAGGGGTCGGGGATCAGGGGTCAGGGATCTGTTACAAAAGCGCCCGGGTAGTTGCCCGGGCGCTTTGACATCCAACGCTGACCCCTGACCCCTGACCCCTAGCCCCTGACCCCTGACGTCGGCACCGGCACCGCATCGACTCCGGCCGCGCGCCGGACCGCCTCGATATCCTCCGGCGAGCCCATGAGAATGAGCACCGTGCCGGGCCGGAGCTCGAGGTCGTTGGGCGGGTTGTAGACCCAGCGCTGGCCATCGAGACGGCAGGCGAGCAGCAGTGCGTTGGAGACGGCGCGCAGGTCCACGCTGCCCAGGGCGCGCCCCGCCCATGGCGACTGGCTGGAGACTGCCACTTCATCGACCCGCAGGTTCTTCTCCCGATCGCGCAGCATCTGGTCCAGGAAGGTCACCACCGTCGGCCGAATGAGCTCCGACGCCATGCGCAACCCGCCGATGAAGTTCGGGGAGACGACGGCGTCGGCC
>JACQPS010000268.1 GCA_016207445.1 Gemmatimonadota bacterium
CGCTTCGAGATCATCCACCTGCCACACTGGAGCTTCGCCGAAATGCAGGAGGCCTTCGGCTTCTCGCTCGAGCAGTACCTGTTCTTCGGCGGCTACCCCGGCGCGGCGCCTCTCGCCGGGGATTCGGAACGGTGGCGCCGCTACATCCTGGATTCGCTGATCGAGACGACCATCTCGCGGGACGTTCTCCTCCTCTCCCGCGTGGAGAAGCCTGCGCTGCTCCGCCGCTTGCTCGACCTCGGCTGCCGGTACTCCGGCCAAGTCCTCTCCTTCACCAAGCTGCTGGGGCAGCTTCAGGATTCAGGGAACACCACGACGCTGGCCCACTATCTGGACCTGCTGGGCGGCGCAGGACTGCTCGTGGGACTTCAGAAGTTTGCCGGAGAAGCGGCGCGCACCCGCAGCTCGAGTCCCAAGCTCCAGGTGATGAACACCGCCCTGATGGCCGCCGTACACGGCGTGGCTTTTGAGCAGGCGCAGGCCGACCGGGAGTTCTGGGGCCACCTGACCGAGTCGGCGGTCGGTGCCCACCTGGCGAACGCCGCGGCCGTCGGCCGGTGCGAGCTGTTCTACTGGCGCGACAAGAACCGTGAGGTCGACTTCGTGGTGCGGGCCGGCCGTTCGCTTGTCGGCATCGAAGTGAAGAGCGGACGGGCTCGACAACATCGGCCGGGCCTGGCGGCATTTGCGGACACCTGGGCTCCCCATCGGACCGTGCTTGTCGGCCGCGACGGCGTTTCCATCGGCGAGTTCCTCAGCGCGCCCGTCGAGCAGTGGTTCGGCGCGTGACCCCGTTCGCGCAAGCACGGCTATCCGCCCGACAAGCAGGAAGAGGCGACCCTCACTGTGTTGGAGCAGGCCGAGCTGCTGTGGCAGAACTGGGCCATAGCGTAGGCGTTGTGGAGCTTCCCGGGCGTCGCAATGATTGTTCCACCGTGCCCGTGCATCGCCCTCGACCGTGGCGCGTGGTAGTGTGCGTCCTGGCGGCCGCGTACGTCGCGGCACAGCCGGGTGTCGTGTGCGGGCTCGCCTGTCTGGCCCGCGGTCACGGCGCTCACGCGACCACCGCCGGTCAGGATCATCACGCGCCGATCGCCGCGGCCTGCCACTCCGCGGCCCTTGGTCCGGCCGCGAGCCTGCCGGTGGGATTCGAGCTTGGGCCGTCGGTCCTGGCCGCAGTGCCGGTGCTCCCGATTGCGCCAGGCGATAGCGTCGTCGGGCGGGCTGAGCCCGCGACCGTCGCGATCTCTTACTCTCCAGGCACGGACCCACCGCCCCCACGCATCTGACGGGCGTTCATCGCCACGACGCGCGTCATCAGCCGACCACACACAGCGTGGGGGATTCATGTGCAGGCTTCTTCGGGCTGCCGCCGCGGCCGTTGCTCTCACACCGGCAGCGGGACGGGCCCAACATCATGAACACGAGCACGACCACGGTCAGATCCACTCCCACCGGGGTCCCGGGCCGCACTTCATTGACGCGTTCTACACCGAGAACGCCTACTTCGAGCGCAAGGTCCGCCCCGACTACTTCTACTCGACAGGCGAGGACGGCGAGCGCTCGACCGCGCGGCTCGAGGTCGAGTGGGCGCTGCGGCGCGGCTTCTCCCTGGTCGTGCACGCCCCCGCGCATCACGTCGCGCTGGAAGGCGGTTCGGCGCACACCGGCGTCGGCGACGTGACCATCGGCCCGAAGTTCGCGATCGTGAACGACCGACGTTCGTTCATCCTCGCCACCGGGGCGGACGTCACGCTGCCCACGGGGAGCGCCGCGCGCGGCCTGGATCAAGGTCGTTGGGCAGCCGCGCCGTTCGTGCTCGCGTGGGTCCCGTTCGGTCACGGCAGGCGCTGGCTCGCGCAGGCGGCGCTGCACGCGGACGTGCCGCTCGAGCGTGACGGCGAGACACATGGGGAGTTCGGCGCGGCGCTGTCGTGGACCTCGCCGCTCGGCGTCACGCCCATCGTCGAGTGGATCGCCGAGGTCCCGCTCGAAGGCGGCGAGTCGCCCTCTTGGGCGGTCGCGCCGGGAGTGCGCTGGGAGTTCGCCGAGTCATGGGAGCTCGGCGCGTCCATCCGCGTGGCCCTGGGCCGGCCGCGCGAGGAGGATCTGCGGATCGGGGTTGGCCTCATCCGGCACTTCGCGGTGCCCCGTTGAGCCGGCGCGCCGAGGGAACGCTAGTACAGGAGCTTCGCTCCGAAGTGGAGCACGGGATCGTCGCCGCTCTCCCGCGTCCAGACGGGAACCAGGACCCCGGCCTTCACGACGACGTTGCGTGAGTGCACCAGCAACCCGGGCGCGAGACCGACGGACGCGCTTCCGCCCTCGACGTAGTTCCCCAGGGCCTCGGCGAACAGCTGCACCTCTAGGGCGCCGTAGCGGCCCGGGCGCGGCCGCCACCCCGCGGCCAGCCCGAGGGTGCCGCCCGTGATCGTGCCGGCCGGCGTGGGAATCCTGGCGAGCGAGAGGTTGGCAAAGGCGTCCCCGCCCCGCGCCATACGGGTCGCGGAGACTCCGACGACCGCCGACGGCACCCCGTGCGTCTCCGCCACGGCATCGGCCTCGTCGCCGAGAGGCAGCGCCGCGGCCCCGTAGACGGAGAGCAGCAGCCACTCGCGGGGACGATCCACTTTCACCAGGCGGACGCGAGTGCCGACGTGCAGCCGGGCGAACTGCGCCGACTCCCCCCGGGCGTCAACGCCCACCGCGTGGAGCGAGACGGTCCACGGCGCCAGCACGCCGAACGCGGCCTCCGACGAGACGGCGACCGTTCCGCTCCGGCTCTCGAGGTCCACGCCGCCCACGGCGCCGAACTGATACATCGTCACGGGCGGCGTGACGAAGATCGGCTCCTGCGCGGCGGCGCGACCGGCAAGAGCTGCGAAGAGCACGAGCGCTCCCCTTGCAGCGCCGAGTCTCACGGGGTCCGCTCCTCCCTGCGGGCGGCCCGGCCGCGGGCGAACCGGGTCACGCCGCGCAGCGCGAAGCCCGCGCGCCGGATCTCCTGGCCCAGCGTCGAGTCGCTCACCGCTCTCCCCGGTCGGAGCGTCACGACCACGCGGTGCGCGTCCAGATCCACGTGCACGCCCTCCACCTCGTCGAGCCGCTTCAGCCGCCGCTCGGCGCCGTAGGCGCACAGCGAGCAGACCATCCCGTCCACGCGCAGCACCAGAGAATCCTCCGGCGGCGGCGCCTGCGCCGCGAGGCGCGCCGGGGCAACCAGCAGCAGCGCGGCACCCAACATGACCACGACAGGCCCAATCAGCTTGCTTCGACCGCTCATCTCTCTACCCCCATATCCATCTGGCCACCGGGGCGCCCAGGTACGCCACGCCGAGCGCGAGCAGATACAGCACGGCCGTCAGGCGCCATAGGCGGCGCACGTTCCCGGGCGCCGCGCCGGTCGGACAGACCCGCGCGCGCACCCAGGACGTCGGCACGCGCCCGGTCACCGCGGCCCACGAAGCGAGCAACAACGCTCCGACGACCGCGAACACCCACAGCTTGTGTGCACTGAGGAAGGTGACGCCGGGGACGGCGCTCACCAGGCTGGCCACGGCGCCCCCGAACCCGACCGCGACGAGCAGCGTCGGCAGCGCGCAGCAGCTCGCGGCGACGAAAGCGCCGACGAGACTTGTCCTCACCCCCCACCGTGCGGTTCCCATGGCGCCTTACGGCGTCTCGGCGAGCGCGCCGGTCTTGATCGCCCGCACCAGCTCGTTCCACTCGGCGCGGCCGAGCGTCACGAGGTTGGCCTCCTCCCCGATGCGCACTCGGCCGTCCGCGTAGATCTCCACGGCCGGGCACGCATCGCACGCGGGGCAAAGGGACACGATGTGCGTCGGAACGGGTGTCATGATCTCACCTCCGTGTGTGTCGTCCAACGGTTCGTGCGCGCCGCGGGCGGGCCGCCGGTCGCGGCACCGGGGCCGACACCGGCTCGGCCTCGATGATGCCGCAGACGCACCTACCCGCCACCGGCAGCGCGCGGCTGCGGGCGAGCGCCCGCGTCAGCGTGCGTCGCAGCGACTCCAGCTCCTCGATGCGCGTGTCAACCTCGCTGAGGCGCGACGAGAGCGCGGCCCGCACGTGCTGGCACGGCGCCGTGCCGTCGGCCGCGATGCGCAGGACCTCTCGGACCTCCTCGAGCGTCAACCCCAGCGCCTGCGCCTTGCGGATGAAGGCAATCCGGTCCGCAGCCGAGGGGTCGAACAGCCGGTAGCCGGCGCTGGAGCGCTGCGCCCTGGGCAAAAGCCCGAGCCGCTCGTAGTACCGGAGCGTGTCCGCGCTCACGCCCGCCGCGCGGGCGAGCCCGCCGATCGTCATCGAGGTGCTGTCCACGGTGGTACGTTACACCCTGGAGTGCGCTCCAATGTCAAGCCCCCGCGGACAGGCCCGGCGGCACGGCGGGCGCCGTTCATCCGGCAGCGCCTCACCGCGCCGAGTCCACGGCGGAGCGCTCGATCTGCCGGCGCCGCCACAGGTAGTAGATGACCGGAATCACGACCAGGGTCAGCACGGTAGACGTCACCATACCCCCGACCATGGGCGCCGCGATCCGCTTCATCACGCTCGCGCCCGCACCGTGGCTCCACAGCGCCGGCAGCAGGCCCAACATGATGGCCAGGACGGTCATCAGCATCGGCCGGACGCGGTTCACGGCGCCGTGCTCGATCGCGGCCACCAGCTCCGAGAGCGCCGGTCGTCCG
>JACQPS010000269.1 GCA_016207445.1 Gemmatimonadota bacterium
GCGCACGCCGCTCGTGCGCGCGCCGTCCGTGCAGCGCGCTGTTCACCGCGATGCGGTGCAGCCAGGTCGAGAATTCCGCGTCACCGCGGAACGATGGTAGCCCGCGAATCGCGCGCACCCACGCCTCCTGCGCCCAGTCCTCGGCCTGGGCGTCGTCCCCCGCCAGGCGGCGGACGACGGTGAAGACCCGCGCCGCGTGACGGGCGTACAGCGTCCGGATCGCACCGCCGTCACCCGTCCGGGCGCGGTGCACGAGCTCGTGCTCAGTCATGCGATCGCATTCCTCATCACCCTGCTACGATGCCGGCGCCTCGAGAAAGGGTTGCCTGCGGCGTGCTTCTTGCCCCCTCGCCGCCCGCGCCCCCGGGCACCGGCGCCCTCACGAATGCACCCTACTCGCAGATGCGCAAACGCGACGGCACGGTAGTCCTGATCTGCACCCTGCTCCTTGCGCCCGGCCTGGCGGCCGCGCAGCAGGGCACGTGGGAGCGGCTGGGCGGAGACCTGGATCAGGCCGTCGGCGACATCTTCCACGTCTGGGCCGCACCCTTTCGCCTCGAGGGCGAGGACCTGCCGGCCCTGATCGCCCTGAGCGAGGCCGTACTGCTGGCCGGCGGACTCGATAACCAGATCCAGGAGTGGGTGCGGACGCACCCCCGCGCGCTGCCCGTGCGCGCGCTCGCGCCGCTGCGCGAGTCACACCTCCTGAGCAAGATCGGCTACAGCGAGGTGTTGGTGCCGCTCTCCGCAATCCTCTACGCGGGCGGGCTGGCCTTCGATTCGGACGAGCTGCGCGACGCCGGCCTGGGCTGCATCACCTCCGACCTCGCCAACACGCTCTCGCGACACGCGCTGGCGCGGCTCATCGGCCGGTTGCGCCCGCGCTATCGCGAGGGGCCGTACGTCATCAAACCGTTCGCGTTCGGCGACTGGCCCATGCGCTCGTTCCCGAACGGACACGGCGCCAACATCATGGCGTGCGTCTCCTTCTGGAACAACCGCTTCGAGCTGGGCCCGGCCGAACCGGCGCTGTACGGACTCGCCGGCGCAGTCGCGCTCGGCCGCGTGCTGGACGAGGCCCACTGGGCTTCCGACACGGTCTTCGGCGTCGCCTTCGGCTGGACGGTCGGCCAGCTCGTGGCACGGCGCTACGACGGCCGCGAGGCCGACGAGCCCGCGGCCACGCCGGGCGCGGGCGCGGCCCCGGTCGTCTACCTCGAGTGGCGAGTGCCGTTCTGAAACGCGGCGGCACTCGCTTTGCCGAGCTCATGCGCGCGGCCGGCATCCATTACGAGGCCGGACGCCTGGCGGCGTGAAAGGAGATCGGGATGTGGCGTCGCATATGCGCCGATGGTTGTGAGTGGGAGGTGCGCGTGCTGCCGCGCGAGTCGCCGGCGGGTCTGGAGATCCTCGAGTTCCGCGCCCTCGACGGCCTGCGGCCGCCACGCCGCCTCGCCGTTCCGCTCGGCCTGCTCGAGCGCATGGACGAGCTCGCGCTCGCCGTCGCCTACCGCCAGGCGCGCCCGATCGGCGGCGACTACTATGGCCGACCCGGCAAGCGCATGCCGGACGTGATCGGGCCCTGACCGGTCAGCAGTCTACAGTTTACAGTCGACAGTTCACAGGTATTCAAGTCGGTGACGTGTCCGGGCGCTGTACCCGGCCACGGAACCGCTGACTGTCAACTGTCGACGGTCAACTGTAAACTGTCGCTGTGCCCGATCCAGCCGTGGAGCTGCGGCCGTTCGCCGCAGGCGACGAAGGCCCCGCCGTCCGCCGCGGGCAAGGGCGCGCGCGCGGGCGCGGGCACTTCGGGTAACCAGCGGGCGGGCGGCCGGCCAGGCCGCGCCCGCAGCTTAGGACTCAATGTCCATTCCCCTCGCGGCCCGCGGCGCCTCGCACCTCGAGTGCACAGCGTGCGGCGCGCGCTACGAGCCGGAGCGACTGTGGCGCCTCTCGCCCTGCTGTGACCGGCCGCTGTTCGCGCGCTACGATCTCGACCGGATCCGGCCGCACTTCCGGCCGTTCGAGCTGCGCGGGCGGACACCCAACCTCTGGCGGTACGCGGAGGTCCTGCCCGTGCGCGATCCTGCCTACCGGCTGACGCTGGGGGAGGGATTCACGCCGCTGCTCGCGGCCGACCGGCTGGGGCAGACGCTCGGCCTTGCGCGTCTCTGGATCAAGGACGAGGGGCAAAACCCCACGGGCAGCTTCAAGGCGCGCGGGCTCGCGCTGGCGGTCGCCCGCGCCTGGGAGCTGGGGGCGCGCGAGCTCGCCATCCCGTCGGCGGGGAACGCCGGGGCGGCGCTGGCGGCGTACGCCGCGGCTGCGGGGCTGCAGTCGCACGTCGTCGTCCCCAAAGACACACCGCCGCCGATTCTTGCGGAGATCCGGGCGCTGGGCGCCGAGCTCCGGCTGGTGGACGGGCTCATCACGGATGCCGCGGCCGTGGTCGCGGCGGGTGCGCGCGAGCGCGGCTGGTTCGACGTCTCCACGCTGAAGGAGCCGTATCGCGCGGAGGGGAAGAAGACCATGGCGTACGAGCTGTTCGAGCAGCTCGGCGGGCGACTGCCGGACGTGATCGTCTTCCCGACCGGCGGCGGCACGGGCCTCGTGGGCATGTGGAAGGCGTTCGA
>JACQPS010000270.1 GCA_016207445.1 Gemmatimonadota bacterium
GTTCGGGATCGCGATCGCCGGCGCGATCCTACTGCTGCTCGTCTACCGCATCCTGCTCTGGCGGCGATAAAGTTAACAGTTGACAGTTAACAGTTGACAGTTTGCGATGCCATCGCGTGTGCGAGCTGTAAACCGTCAACTGTAAAATTTGGCTTTCGACTGACCCTCACCCCGACTCCAGCAACAGCCTCACCTCGTTCGCGAGCGCCGCGTTGGTCGCGATGCCGTGGCCGCCGCGGTGCGTGCGGTGTCCGTCCCAATCGGTAAAGACGCCGCCGGCCTCCTCGATCACGGGGAGGAGGGGCGCCGCGTCCCACGGCGCCAGGACGGGATCGACCATGACCTCGGCGCGGCCGGTGGCGACGAGCGCGTAGCCGTAGCAGTCTCCCCACGTGCGGAGGAAGCGCGCAGCGGTGCGCAGCCGGTCCCAGCCGGCGCCGTGGCCGTGGGTCTCCACGCTCTCGGCGTCGGTGGTCAGCACGACGGCGTCCTCCAGTCGAGTGACGTCGGACACGAGCGCACGGCGCCCGTTCCACCAGCAGCCGAGGCCGCGGGCCGCGTACACGGTCTCATCCAGCGCGGGGAAGTGCAGCACGCCGAGCATGGCCTCCTCGCGCTCTTCCAGCGCGACCAGCACGCCGTAGAAGGGGACGCCGCGCAGGAACGAGCGCGTGCCGTCGATCGGGTCCAGGAGCCAGCGACGCCCCGCATCGGGTCGGGCGGCGCCATACTCCTCGCCCAGAATACCGTCGTGGGGAAAGCGGGTCGCGATCAGGTCGCGCGCGAGCCGCTCCGCTTCGCGATCGGCGACGGTGACGGGCGACTCGTCCGGCTTCGTCTCGGCCGCGATGCCGGTCTGGTAGTGCGCGAGCGTGACGCGGCCGGCGCGCCACGCCACCTCGACGGCGAACTCCAGAAGCTGCGAGAGGGACTCGCTCATTCTAGTTCAAAGTTGAAAGTTGAAGGTACTTTCGACTTTCGACTTTCAACTTTTGACCCCCACCCGCGCCAGTACCGTCGCCGCCGTCAGTTGCCCACTGACGTTGGCGGTGGTCCGGAACATGTCGGGGACGACGTCGACACCCAGGAGCAGTCCGGCGCCCTCCACCGGCACGCCCGCCGCGAGCAGCGCGGGCACCATCACGAGAATCGAGCCGCCGGGGATGCCGGGCACGCCGAACGAGACGACCACCGCGGTCGCGGCCGCGCCCACGAGCTCGGGCGCGGCGAGCGTGACGCCGTAGAGCCGGGCGCTGAACAGCACGCCCGTCATGATGCCGATTGCGCTGCCGATGCGGAAGAGCGACACGGTGATGGGCAGGAATACACCCGAGACCTCGCGCGGCAGCGCCAGCCGCTCCTCGGCTGCCTGGATCATGACCGGAAGCGAGGCCAGCGACGAGCGCGAGCTCATGGCGACCGCCTGCGCCGGTGCGGCTGCACGCGCGAAGCGGCGCAGCGACACGCGCCCGCCCACGACGGCGACCGGGTAGAGCCCCGCAGTCGCGACGGTGCACAGCGCGCTCACGAGCGCGATGTAGTACAGGATCGCGCCCGCGGCACCGGCACCGAAACGGGTGGCGAGCGGCAGCGCCAGCGCGAACACGCCCACGGGCGCGGCGGCGAGCACCCAGCGCACGAGGGTGAAGAACGCGTCGGCCACGCCCTGGATCGCGCGCAGCACCGGCTCGCGTCGCGCTTCCGGTACACGCATCAGCGCGAGCCCGAACGCGAGCGAGGCGACGATCAGCGGCAGGATCGCACCGTCGGCCGCAGCCTTCACCGGGTTCGCCGGGACGAGCCCCACCAGCCAGTCGCGCAGCGTCGGCAGCTGGCGCGCGCCCTCGACGGCCGTGCGCTGCGCGTCGGCCGCGCTGGCGCGCAGCGCGGCCGCGGCCTCGGGGTCGACCGGCAGCCAGGCCAGGACGGGCGGCGCGATCAGCGTCGCGAGCAGCGCGCCTGCCGCCGTCAGCGCGAGGAAGAGCACGACGGCCGCGCCGCCCACGCGGCCGAGCCGACGCCCCCGCGCCGAGGCGACGCCCGCCACCAGCGTGGCCACGACCAGCGGGATGACGGTCATGCGGATGGCATTCACCCAGAGCGTGCCGAACGGCTCGATCCAGGAGACGGCGCGCAACAGCGTGGGGTGGTCCGCCGCCGCGACGAGTGCTCCCAGGAGGAATCCGGCGCCGAGGCCGACGAGCACGCGCGCGGCGAGTCCCATGCCGCGCTCAGCGCGAAGGCACGGGCGCGGACGCGGGAACGCGCTGGGACTGCCTCGGCGCGCTGCGCATGCGGCTCGGGAAGTGGAAGGAAGGAAAGCGCGGCCTGAAAGAAGGGCCGCGGCCCGGGCAAGCTTCACCCGCGGCCGCGGTTTGGCAAGAGCTGCTACTGCGGGGTGGTGGGTGGGTTACGCAAGCACCTGCGCGACCTGGGACAGCAGGGTCGCGATCACTGCCAGATACAGGAAGCCGACGCCGACCACCTCGGCGATCACGGCCACCTTCTCGTTCACCGTCGCACGCACGCTCATGGCTTTTCCTCACGCTTTGCGGCCGGGGCCGCGGAAAACGGTTCGTTCGCGACTGCCGTCTGCTGCTGCACCCCTTACGGAGTGGGGGGTGGAAGAGTTTCAACCTCGGCGCGACCATCACGGCGAGCCCGACGCCAGGCGCGCCTGTCACATGGACGGTGCCGCCGGCTCCTGCCGTCGGCCCTGCTGGGCAGGACGGCGCGGGCGGCGGGCCTTTCATCGCCGTCAGCGCCCGTCACACCGATCGCCTTCTACCGATTGGACAGCCGTGGCGGGCCGGAGGGTTGCACGGCGCCCGGCTTTTCCCCGGCGGCCGCGCGCGCCAGATTGCCCGCGTGGCGGCCGACCCCGGGACGGGCAGCGGGGTACAGGCAGTGTAGCTTCCAGCCCAGCAACGACTTCGCGAGTGAAAGACCGGATCCTCGTCCGCAACGCGCGGCAGAACAACCTGAAGGGCTTCGACCTGGAGCTCCCGCGCCGCGCGCTGGTCGTGCTGACCGGACCCAGCGGGTCCGGCAAATCCTCGCTCGCGTTCGACACGCTGTACGCCGAGGGCCAGCGGCGCTACGTCGAGTCGCTCTCCACCTATGCCAAGCAGTTCCTCGAGCGCATGGAGAAGCCGGCGGTCGATGCGGTCGAGGGGATCAGCCCCGCCATCGCGATCGAGCAGAAGAACCCCACCAAGACCAGCCGGTCCACGGTCGGCACCGCCACGGAAGTCTACGACTACCTGCGCCTGCTCTGGGCGCGCGTCGGCCGCACCCAGTGCCCGCACTGCCAGCGCGAGGTGAAGCCGGACACGGTGCAATCGGCCGCAGACGCCGTGCTGGCGCTCCCCGAGGGCACGCGCATCCTGATCACGTTCCCGCTGCCGCGCAGCGCGCGCCTGAGCCATCAGGCGGTGGTGGAGAACCTGCGCGTGCTCGGCTTCGTGCGCGTGCTGCTCGGCTCCGAGCTGCTCGAGCTGGATGGCGACGCCGCCGCCACGCCCGCCGGGCTCGGCCACGACCTCGGCGCCGCGGGCCTCGCGAGTCCGGCGCCACGGCCGCGCGGGCGCCGGCGCGCGCGCCCGGCCGTCCCGGATGAGCTGCTCGTGGTGGTGGACCGGCTGGTCGTGCGCCCCGACGCGCGCGAGCGGCTCGCCGATTCGCTCGGCACCGCGTTCGCTGAGGGGGAGGGGGAGGTGGTGCTGGTGCTCGGGCCCGGCGAGGCCAGCAGTGGTGGGAGGCGACTCCGCTTCACCGAGCGGTTTCGCTGCCCGGATCACCCGGAGGTACGCTTCCTCGACCCGACGCCGAGGCTCTTCTCCTTCAACAACCCGTACGGCTCGTGCCCGACCTGCACCGGCTTCGGCGCCACGCTGGAGTACGACTCCGCGCTCATCATCCCCAACGCCAGCCGCTCCCTGGAAGAGGGAGCGGTGGATCCGTGGGAGATGCCGCGCTACGCCAAGTACCGGGAGAAGCTGCTCGCCTTCGCCAGCGCGCGCGGCGTGCGCGTTGACCGTCCCTGGCGCGAGCTGACCGAGGACTTCCGCGAGGCTGTGCTGCATGGCACGCGCGGCTTCGGCGGCGTGATCCGGTTCCTGCGCTCACGCGAGCAGAAGCGCTACAAGCAGTACATCCGCGTTTTCCTGCGGCGTTACCAGACCGCGCGCACCTGTCCCGCTTGCGCCGGCGCGAAGCTCCGCCCCGAGGCGCTCTATGTGCACGTGGCCGGGCTCACCATCGCGCAGGCGGCGGAGCTGACCGTGGAGGAGCTCCGCTCGTGGGTGGAATCCATCTCCACGTCGGGTCCGGGGTTGTCGGAGCACGAGCTGGAGATCGCCGCCCCGATCCTGCGCGAGCTGCGCAGCCGGCTCCGGTTCCTGGACGACGTCGGCGTCGGCTACCTCACGCTGCACCGCCAGACGCGCACGCTCTCCGGGGGCGAGGCGCAGCGCATCTCGCTGGCGAATTCACTCGGCTCCAGCCTGGTCGACGCGCTCTACGTGCTCGACGAGCCCACCGTCGGGCTGCACTCCCGCGATACCGACCGTCTGCTCACGCTGCTCGCGCAGCTCCGCGCCGACGGCAACACCGTGCTCGTGGTCGAGCACGACGCCGCCGCGATCCGCGCCGCCGACCACGTGGTGGAGCTCGGGCCCGGCAGCGGCGAGAAGGGCGGCGAACTCGTCTACCAGGGCGACACCGCGGGCTTGCTCCAGGCCGACACGGTCACCGGCCGGTTCCTGTCCGGGCGCGACCAGCGTCCGCCCCGGCTGCGGCGCCGCAGCGTCGACGGTGCGCGCCTGCGCTTGAGCGGTGCACGGCTCCACAACCTGCAGGGGCTCGCGATCGAGATCCCGCTGGGCGCGCTCACGGTAGTGACCGGCGTGAGCGGTTCCGGCAAGAGCACGCTCGTGCACGACGTCCTCTACCGTGCGCTCGAGCGCGAGCTGGGCGGCGGCGAGACGAGCGCCAAGCAGCATCTGGGCGAGGAGGTCGGTTCGTACGACCGGCTGGATGGCGCGGCGCAGCTGGATGCGGCCGTGCTCGTGGACCAGTCGCCGATCGGCCGCACGCCTCGCTCGAATCCGGTGACGTACATCAAGGCGTTCGACCACGTGCGCGAGATCTTTGCGACACAGCCGCTGGCGAAGCAGCGCGGGTACACGCCCGGCCATTTCTCCTTCAACGTGAGGGGCGGCCGCTGCGAGGCGTGCCAGGGCGACGGCCTGGTCCAGGTGGAGATGGTATTCCTGGCGGACGTGTTCGTGCCGTGCGAGGTGTGCGGCGGCGCGCGCTACAAGCCGGAGACGCTGGAGGTCACGTACAAGGGGCGGAACATCCGGCAGGTGCTGGACCTTACCGTGGATGAGGCGATCCGCTTCTTCATCAAGGAGGACCGGCTCGGGCAGGCGCTCTGGCAGCTCCAGCAAGTCGGCCTGGGCTACCTGAGGCTGGGCCAGCCCGCGCCGTCGCTCTCGGGCGGCGAGGCGCAGCGGCTCAAGATCGCGCGCGAGCTGGCCGGCGCGGGCAGACGGCAGGGCCGCCGCATCTATGTCCTGGACGAGCCGACGACGGGACTTTCCGGGAGTGAAGTCCGCAAGCTGCTGGAGGTGTTCCAGCGGCTGCTGGACGTGGGACACACCGTGGTCGTCATCGAGCACAACCTCGAGGTGATCCGTGCCGCCGACTGGGTCATCGACCTGGGCCCCGAGGCGGGAGACGCCGGCGGCCGCGTGGTCGCGATGGGGCGGCCGGAAGACGTCGCCCGCGTCCCGGAGAGTCACACGGGCCGCTATCTCGCGGGGCTGCTCCAGGAGAGCGCAGTGGTGCCGGCACAGAGCTCGTGACATGCGGTTTCACGCGGAGCCGCGGAGAGCACCAAGAGAAATTTCCATTCGGTTCTCCGTCTCCTCTGCGTCTCCGCGTGAGATTTAAGTCGTGTAGTTGCAGCACGCTGGTCATTCGCGCGGCTTGACGAACCCCCGCGTTCGCCGGTATTCTCAAGCGCCCGCCGAAGCTGGACCATTTTTCCGGAGCTTCCCATGCGATACTGCCGGCACGGCGCCGTCGTCCTGAGCCTGCTCGCCCTGGCCGCGCCCGCAGCGGCGCAGGAGGCGCCGCCCATCGCCTACGAGACGTTCACGCTCGAGAACGGCCTCCGCTTCATCGTGCACGAAGACCACTCCACGCCCGTGGTGGCCGTGGACGTGTGGTACGACGTGGGCAGCGCGCACGAGCCGGCGGGCCGCACCGGCTTCGCGCACCTGTTCGAGCACATGCTCTTCCAGGAGACGAAGAATCTGAAGAAAGGCGAGTTCGACCGTCTGGTCCGGAGCGCGGGCGGCACGCTGAACGGGACGACGAGCGAGGATCGGACCGCCTACTTCGAGACGCTGCCGTCGAACCGGATCAACCTGGCGCTCTGGCTCGAGGCCGAGCGCATGGCGCAACTCGCCGTGACGCAGCAGAACTTCGAGCGGGAGCGCGAGGTGGTGAAGGAGGAGCGGCGGCTGCGCGTGGAGAACCAGCCGTATGGCGAGTCCTTCATGGTGCGGGATTCGGTGGCGAACGACTACCAGCCGTACAACCATCACCCGATCGGCAGCATGGCCGACCTGGACGCCGCCACGCCCGACGACGTGCACGCGTTCTATAAGCAGTTCTATGTGCCGAACAACGCGACCATCGTCGTGGCGGGCGATGTCGACGTCCCGCAGGTGAAGGAGCTCGCCGGGCAGTACTTCGGCTGGATCCCGCGCGGGCTGGAGCGCGCGCCGCTCCCCGAGCCGCCGCCGGTGCCACGCCTGGACGGCGAGCGGCGCGTCACCGTCGAGGACAAGCTCGCCAACACCCCGCTCTTCCAGTCCGCGTACACGATCCCGGGCCACGGCCACCCGGACACGTACGCGCTGCAGTTGCTCACGAGCATCTTCGGCGAGGGCGAATCCAGCCGGCTGCACCAGCGGTTGGTCAAGGACGAGAAGGCGGCGCTGGGTATCTTCTCCGGCTCGAACAGCCGCATCGGACCCGGCCTCTTCTACCTGATCGCGCTGCCGAACCAGGGCGTCCCGATCGAGCGCATCGAGGCGCTGATCAATGACGAAGTCGAAAAGCTGATCCGGGAAGGCGTGCCCGAGCGGGAGCTGCGGAAGGCGAAGAACCAGCTCCGGGCAGGGATGGTGATGGACCGACTGCGCGTGCAGTCCAAGGCGGAGGCGCTCCACCACTACCGGCTGCTGCACGGTGACGTCGCTCAGGTCAACACCGATCTGGACCGGTACACGGCGGTCACGCCCGCGCAGATCGTGGAGGCCGCCCGCAAGTATCTGGCGCCGGCGAACCGAACGGTGGTGATCGTGCTTCCAGCGCAAAAGGCCGCGGCGGCGGGGGCGACCCCGATGCCGGCGGGGAAGTGAGGAGACTCTCATGAGACTGCGTACGATTGCGCCCCTGGTCCTCGCCGCGCTCGCGGCGTGTGGCGGACGTCAGCCGGTCGAGGAGCCGCCGCCGCCGCCGCTTCCGCCGCCCGCGGTGGAGGAGGCGAAGCTGCCGGCGGAACCGCCGGTCGCGCTCCCGCTTGAGGCGGTGGCGTTCCCGGCGTTTCACGAACGCACGCTCGCGAACGGTGCGCAGGTCATCATCGTGGAGAATCACGAGCAGCCGGTCGTCACGGTGGACCTGCGGCTGCGCACCGGCAGCAGCGCGGATCCCAGGGACAAGCCGGGCGTGGCCGAGCTGACGACCGGAGTTCTGGACAAGGGCACGAAGACGCGCAGCTCGAAACAGATCGCCGAGACGATCGATTTCGTGGGCGGATCTCTGAGCGTCGGCTCGAGCGCGGACTGGAGCAGCGCGAGCGCGACCGTGCTCACCGCGTTTCTGGATACTGCGCTGGTTCTGCTGAGCGACGTCGTGCTGAACCCTGCGTTCCCGGATGATGAGCTCGAGAACTACCGCCAGCGCACGTTGACCGCCCTGCAGGTGCTGCTCAGCCAACCCGGCGCGCTGGCCGATCGGCGCTTCTTTCAGGAGGTCTACGGCGAGCACCCGTACGGAAGACAACCGACGCCCGAGTCCGTGAAGGCGATCAAGCGGTCCGACCTCGTCGCCTTCCATCAGCGGGCGTTCCGGCCCGGCAACGCGCTCTTCGTGATCGCCGGCGACGTGAACCCGGACGAGATCGTGGTGCGCCTGAACCAGCATTTCGGCGGCTGGCGGGCGGGCGCCGCGGCGCGACCGGTCATGACGGCGGCGAAGGAACGGGCGCAGCAGGAGGTAGTGTTCGTCCACAGGCCGGGCGCGGTGCAGGCGGTGATGCGCGTCGGTCACGTGGTCGAGCCCGCCACGAACCCGGACTGGGTCGCGCTCGATGTGGCGCTCCAGGTGCTGGGCGGCGGCTCCACCGGCTGGGTGAACCAGGTGCTGCGCGAGCAGAAGGGATACACCTACGGCGCCTCGGCCGCGGCGGACAAGCGGCTGGACCGCGGCCATTTCGTCGCGCGCACGGAAGTGCGTAACGAGAAAGCGGACAGCGCGCTGGCCGAGCTGCTCGCGCTGATCCGCAAGATGCGCGAGGAGCCCGTGCCCGCGGCCGACCTCGCGCTGGCCAAGGACTTCATGACCGGCTCCTTCCCCCTGCGCATCGAGACGCCGCAGCAGATCGCCGGCCAGGTCGCGAGCACGCGCCTGCTCGGTCTGCCCGCCGACTACCTCGAGAAGTACCGCGAGCGCGTGGCCGCCGTCACGGCGGAGGACGTGCAGCGCGTCGCGCGCACGCACCTGCATCCGGACCAGGCCGTCATCGTCGTGGTCGGCGACGCGGCGCAGTTGCATGACAAGCTCTCGGCGGTGTTCGAGGGCAGCGCGCTGCGCGCGGCGACGCCGGCGCCCGCACCCGCGCCGGGCGCCGAGCCCGCGGCGGCGGTGCCTGCAGGCGCGGCGGCGGCCACGCCGGCGCCGGCAGGTGCAGCGGCGGCGCCGGGAGCTGCGCCCGCGGCGGCCGCGGCCGAGAAGCGCGTGCCGGTCAAGATCTCGCTCTACGATCCGGCAGGGAAGCCACTGGCGCTCAAGGACGTCGTCGCCAAGAAGGTGGTGATGAAGTTCGACGGCCGCTCGATTCAGCCGGGCGAGCGCACGTACGTGCTGAAGTTCCAGGGCAACCCGGTGGGCGAGTCGGTGGCGTCGATCACGCGCGAGCAGGTGGGCGGGAAGGACCTGATTCGCTCCGTCAGCAAGATCGGCGGCGTGATCGCGGTCGAGGCCGAGGTCGTGTTCGAGGCGCCGGACTTCACGCCCGTTTCGGCCCGCTTCAAGGGCGGCCGCATGGCCGAGGCCGAGTTCCACTACCAGGCCGGGCGCGCCGTCGGCGAGATCGCGGAGACGCAGGGCGAGAAGAAGCCGGTGGACCTGGCGCTCCCCGAAGGCGCGCTCTTCCCCGGCATGGACGAGTTCGCGCTCGCGGTCACGGACCTCGAGCGGCACCGCGAGTTCGAGCTGCCGGTGCTCGAGCCGACGGGCAGCGTGACGACCGTCGCGGTCAAGGTCGTGGGCGAGACCACGGTCGAAGTGCCCGCCGGCAAGTTCGAGGTGTACGAGGTCGAGATGTCGGGCCCGCAGAGCATGCGCGCCTACGTGCGCAAGGCGGCGCCGCACATTCTCGTGAAGCAGGAGCTGCTGGGCGCGCCCATCGTGATCGAGCTGAAGCAAGGGTCCTGAGCCCGCAGGTATGCCCCGGGTCTCCATCCTGCTCCCCTGCCGCAATGCAGAGGAGCACCTGCCCGAAGCCATCGCGTCCCTCGCGGCGCAGACGTTCCGCGACTTCGAGGTCGTGGCCGTGGATGACGGCTCCGCCGACGGCACGTTCGCGGAGCTGTTCACGTGGGCGCAGCACGATGGACGCGTCCGGGTGCTGCGCACCGGTGCATCGGCACGGGGCGCCGGGCTGGTCCCCGCCCTGGCCACGGCGCTGTCGGGCGCGCGCGGCGAGCTGGTCGCCCGCATGGACGCGGACGACATCGCGGAGCCGGAGCGACTGGCCAAGCAGGTCGCACTGCTCGATCAGCGTCCGGGCATCGCTGCCTGCGGCACCGGCGTCCGCTACTTTCCGCGCGAGCACGTGCGCGGCGGCGCCCGGCGCTACGAGCGCTGGCTGAACGCGCTGGTCGAGCCGGACGAGATCGCGCGCGACATCTTCGTCGAGTGCCCCATCGCGCACCCTACCCTCGTGGTGCGGCGCGCGGCGCTGCTCGCCGTGGGCGGATACCGCGACCTGGACTGGCCCGAAGACTACGACCTCATCCTGCGTCTCTGGGCGTCCGGTTACCGTCTGGCGAAGGTCCCCGACGTCCTGCACCACTGGCGCGACCGCAGCACGCGCGCCTCGCGCACCGATCGCCGCTACTCGCCCGCTGCGTTTCGCCGCTGCAAGGTGCACTTTCTCCGCCGCACGCTGCTGGCCGGCCGCGAGGGTGCCGTGGTCTGGGGCGCCGGCCCGGTCGGGAAGAGCTTCGCGCGCGAGCTCGCGCGGCAGGGGGTGACGTTACGCGCGTTCGTGGATCTGGACCGCCGCAAGATCGGCCAGACCATACACGGTGCGCCGGTGATCACCCCCGCCGAGATCGACCGGTTCCGGAGCGCGGTCGCGCTCGCCGCCGTGGGCTCGCCCGGCGCGCGCGAGCAGATCCGCGGCGAGCTTCGGCAGCGCGGTTGGAAGGAGCTGGAGGATTTCTGCGCCGTGGCATGATGTTCACCGCGGAGGCCGCGGAGAGCGCGGAGATCGCCATCGCGGAGAACCGAGCGGTACCGGGAGCCCAACTTCGAAAATTGACGTTTTGAATTTCGTTGCGTCTGCGGATTGGCGACAAAGGTCTCCGCGGTCTTTGCGTGCTCTGCGGTGAAATTCTTGACGCTGGAGGCTGCCATGGAGCTGGAGCGCATCCGGGAGATGTTCGAGTACAATCGCTGGGCGAACGAGCGCATGCTCGAGGCGGCCGCGACGCTGACGCCGGAGCAGCTCACCCGCGACCTGCGGAACAGCTTTCCCTCCGTCCGCGACACGCTCGCTCATATCGTCGGCGCGGAGTGGGTCTGGCTCATGCGCTGGCAGGGGACGTCGCCGCAGAAGCTGCCGGACCCGGATGGCTTTGCCACGGTGGCATCGCTGCGCGTCCGTCACGACGAGATCGTGCGCGACCGGCAGGAGCTGCTCGACGCGCTGACGGAGGCTGAGCTCGAGCGGGTGATCTCGTACCGCAACTTCAAGGGCGAGCCGTTCGCGTATCCGCTCTGGCAGCTACTGCGGCACGTGATCAACCACTCGAGCTACCATCGCGGTCAGATCACGACCCTGCTCCGGCAGCTCGGCGCGCAACCCGTGGGCACGGACCTGCTGCGCTTCTACGACGCGCGCGCGCCGCGCTGATCGTAAGCGAATTTCACCGCGCCCTTTGCGGTGAACTATTCCATCCTGACCCTCGACTTGCCCAAGTTCTTGCCCCAGGCTAGGTTTCCACGCTTTTCGACAACTCGAGCCAAGGGAGTCCTGCCATGCAGCTACGAGCGTCCTGGGGGGCGCTGGCGGCGCTGGTCCTGGCGGGGTGCGCCCGCGCCGCACCGCAGCCGCCGGCGCCCCGGCCGGAACCGGCCGCGGCGGCCGAGCCTTTCGCCTCCACCTACCGCCCGCTTCCGTCGCAGCCCACGCTGATCCACAACGCCACGATCCTGACCGCCGTCGGTCCCCGGCTGGAGAACGCTTCGATCCTGCTGCGCGACGGTAAGATCGTCGCGGTGGGCCAGGACGTAACGGCGCCGGCGGACGCAGTCGTGATCGACGCGGCCGGCAAATGGGTGACGCCGGGCGTGATCGACACGCACTCCCATCTGGGGGTCTATGCCGCGCCGGGCGGCGCCGCGCTCTCGGATGGCAACGAGGCGACCGAGCCGAACACGGCCGAGGTCTGGGCCGAGCACTCGGTCTGGCCCCAGGACCCGCAGTTCGGCCTCGCGCTCGCCGGCGGCGTGACCAGCATGCAGATCCTGCCCGGCTCGGCCAACCTGTTCGGCGGCCGCGCCGTGACCGTCAAGAACGTGCCGTCCCGCACGGTGCAGGGGATGAAGTTTCCGGGCGCGCCGCACGGACTGAAGATGGCGTGTGGCGAGAACCCGAAGCGCGTCTACGGCAACCGCGGCAAGACGCCATCCACGCGCATGGGCAACGTGGCCGGCTACCGCGCCGCCTGGGCGCGCGCGCAGGAGTACGAGCAGGAGTGGCAGCGGTCCTCGACCGGCCGCAACGGTGATGAGCGCCCCCATCGCGATCTCGAGCTCGAGACCCTGGTCGGCGTCCTCAACGGCAAGATCCTGGTCCAGAATCACTGCTACCGGGCCGATGAGATGGCGATCATGATCGACATCGCCCGGGAGTTCGGCTACCGGATCTCCTCCTTCCACCACGCGGTCGAAGCGTACAAGATCGCCGACCTGCTCGCGGATAACGGCATCTGCGCCAGCATGTGGGCCGACTGGTGGGGCTTCAAGATCGAGGCCTACGACGGCGTGAAGCAGAACATCGCGCTGGTGCATGCCGCCGGCGGCTGTGCCATCGTGCACTCCGACTCGCCCGAGGGCATCCAGCGGCTGAATCAGGAGGCGGCCAAGGCGATGGCGGCGGCGAACCAGGAGGGGATGAACATCACGCGGGAGGATGCGATCCGCTGGATCACCCTCAACCCGGCGAAGGCGATCGGGATCGACCAGTGGACCGGCTCACTCGAGCCGGGCAAGATGGCGGACGTCGTCATCTGGTCGGGCGATCCCTTCAGCGTCTACAGCAAGGCCGAAAAGGTGTTTGTGGACGGCGCGCTGCTGTACGACCGCCACGATCCGCGGCGCCAGCCCAAGAGCGATTTCGAGCTGGGCCTTCTGCCGAAGGAGGTGGCATCGTGAGGATCGTGCGCCTCTTCAGCGCGGCGCTGCTCGCCGCCGCCGCGCCGGCCGCGGCACAGACGGTGGCCATTACGAACGCGAAGCTCTACACCGGCACGGGGACCGTCATCGACGGCGGAACCGTCGTCTTCCGCGACGGCAGGATCACGGCCGTCGGCGCCGTGGGGGTCCCGGCCGGCGCCCGCGTGATCGACGCGGCCGGCAAGGTGGTCACGCCGGGCTTCCTGGATTCCTCCACGCAGGTGGGCGTGGTCGAGATCGGGCAGTACGAGGAGACACGCGACGAGGCCACCGCAGACGACCGGATCACGGCCGCGTTCAATGTGGCGGATGGGATCAACCCCCGCTCCACGCTCATCCCCGTCACGCGCGTGGAGGGGATCACGCGCGTGGTGGTGGCGCCGGGCTCGGGATCGTCGCTCATCGCGGGGCAGGGCGTACTGATGGACCTGAGCGGCGACCCGCTGTCCGTCACACTGCACCGGAACCCCGTCGCGATGTTCGCGGTGCTGGGCGAGACGGGCGCGGCCCTGGCGGGGGGCGCGCGCAGCGCGGCACTGCTGCGCCTGCGCGAGGCGCTGCAGGACGCCCGTGACTACCTGGCCAACCGCGAGGCGTTCGAGACCAACCGCCGCCGCGACTACGCCATCAGCCGGCTCGACCTCGAGGCGCTGGCGCCGCTCGTCCGGGGCGAGCTGCCCCTGGCCGTGCGCGCGGACCGCGCGTCCGACCTGCTCGCCGCCGCACGGTTCGCTCAGGAGTCCGGCGTCCGGATCGTACTGCTCGGCGCCGCCGAAGGCTGGATGGTGGCCGGCGAGCTCGCGCGCGCCGGCGTCGCCGTGGTGATCAATCCCATGCAGAACCTGCCCGGCTTCGACAACCTGGGCGCGACGCTGGAGAACGCGGCGCGGCTGCACGCCGCCGGCGTCACGGTCGCGTTCGCGACCTTCGACGCGCACAACTCGCGCAACCTGAAGCAGGCGGCGGGGAACGCGGTCGCGTACGGCATGCCATGGGAAGCGGCGCTGCGCGCCGTGACGGCGACGCCCGCCCGCATCTGGGGCGTGGCCGATCGCTTCGGCACGATCGAGGTGGGCAAGGACGCCGATCTCGTCGTCTGGTCGGGCGACCCCTTCGAGCTCTCGACCGCAGTCGAGCACGTTTTCATCCGCGGGCGTGAGATGCCGAAAGACAACCGCCAGCGGGAGCTCTTCCAGCGCTACCGTGCGCGCGAGGCGCTGCCGCAAGCGTACGACCATTAACGACGGTCGACAGTCGACAGTTTACAGTTGACAGTGCCGCTACCGTCAGCCGGTTTACTGTGAACTGTAAACTGCAAACTGCTTGTCCGCGAACCCGACAGGAGCGACGAACATGAAGAAGGCGAGTGCAATCCTGGCACTGGCGGCGCTCGCAGCCGCGTGCGCCAGCGCACCCAAGCTGGCGCCGAAGGCGGGCCCGGAGCAGGTCCAGCTCTTCGATCCGGAGGTCGGCCAGTTCCCGGAGCCAGGCTACAAGACCATCGGCCCGGTAAAGGCTCGGGTGCCCCTGGGCACGCCCCAGGCCGAGCTGCTCCTCGCCCTGCGGGCGGAGGCCGCGAAGCTGGGGGCGGACGCCGTCGTCGTCCAGAAGATCCGCCGCAGCACGGAGGGCGAGACCGGCCTCAGCATGGAGCGGGAAGAGATGATGATCGCCGAAGGCCTAGCCATCTACTGGCCGGCCCCGTCGCAGCCCAAGCCGTAGTCGGTTCCGGGGGCCGGGAGGCCGGGCGGTGCTGCCCGCCTCGCGCGGGCGCACGCGCACGCGTGCGTATTTACCAGAGAACGGACCCCCGCCTTCGGGGTAGGATGGGGGACCCGTAGCGGACGGAAGCGCCCTCGCGCCGGGAGGGCGCTTCCGCATTAGACCCCTGGCCAGGAACGTGATGCCAATGTCCACGCCCGAGCTGCGCGAGAAGGTCCTGCCCCGCGTCATCGAAGACGAGATGCGGGAGTCCTTCCTGAGCTACTCCATGAGCGTGATCGTGCAGCGGGCGCTGCCGGACGTGCGCGATGGGCTCAAGCCCGTGCACCGGCGCATCCTCTACGCCATGCAGGAGCTGGGGCTCAGCCCCGGCCGGCCGTACAAGAAGAGCGCGACCGTCGTCGGTGAGGTGCTCGGGAAGTACCACCCGCACGGCGACATGGCCGTCTACGAGGCGCTCGTGCGCATGGTGCAGGACTTCTCGCTGCGCTACCCGCTGGTCGACGGCCAGGGCAACTTCGGCTCGATCGACGGCGACAATGCGGCCGCCTACCGGTACACCGAGGCCCGGCTCGACCGGCTCGCCACGGAGCTGCTCGCCGACATCGACAAGGACACGGTCGACTTCGTCCCCAACTTCGATGATCGGCTCCAGGAGCCGACCGTCCTTCCGGCCCGGCTCCCCAACCTGCTCGTCAACGGCAGCTCCGGCATCGCCGTCGGCATGGCCACCAACATCCCGCCGCACAACCTGCGGGAAGTCGTGGCGGCCTGCGTGCACCTGATCGACCAGCCGGACGCGTCCGTCGCGGACCTCATGCAGTTCATGCAGGGGCCCGATTTCCCGACCGGCGGTTTCATCTGCGGGCGGGACGGCATCCGCGAGGCCTACCGGACGGGTCGCGGCCGGCTCATCATGCGCGCGCGCGCGGAGGTCGAGCGCACGAAGGATGGCCGGGAGCACATCATCGTCACCGAGGTCCCGTTCATGGTGAACAAGGCGCGGATGATCGAGCAGATCGCCGCGCTCGTGCGCGAGAAGAAGATCACCGACATCACGGACCTGCGGGACGAATCGGATCGCGATGGCATTCGCGTGGTCATCGAGCTGCGCCGCGATGCGATCCCGCAGATCGTGCTGAACCAGCTGTTCAAACATACGCAGATGCAGTCCACCTTCGGCGTGATCATGCTGGCACTGGTGGATGGCGTGCCGCGCGTGCTGGACCTGAAGCAGCTGATCCAGCATTTCGTGGATCACCGGCACGAGGTCGTCGTCCGTCGCTCCGAGCACGACCTGAAGCAGGCGCTCGAGCGTGAGCACGTCCTCGAGGGGCTCAAGATCGCGGTCGACGCGATCGATGACGTGGTCGCCCTGATCAAGGCGTCGCCGGACACGGAAACCGCGAGCACGCGGCTGCAGGCGCGGTTCGGCCTGTCCGAGCGCCAGGCCAAGGCGATCCTGGACATGCGCCTCGCCCGCCTGACCGGCCTCGAGATCGAGAAGCTCGAGCAGGAGCTGGCCGAGGTGCGCGCGTTGATCGAGGACCTGCGCGGCATTCTGGCCAGCCGCGAGCGGCGCTTCACCATCATCAAGGACGAGCTGCGCGCGCTGGCCGAGACTCACGGCGACGAGCGGCGTACGGCGATCGTCGGCGACGCGATCGACCTCTCCCTCGAGGATTTGCTGGCCGACGAGGAGATGGTCATTACGGTCTCGCACCAGGGCTACATCAAGCGGCTGCCCGTCTCCGCGTACCGCAGCCAGCGCCGCGGTGGCCGCGGCCTGCAGGGCATGGACACGAAGGAGGAGGACTGGGTCGAGCACCTGTACCTGGCGCAGACGCACGATTACCTGATGTTCTTCACGCGCCGCGGCCACTGCTACTGGCTGAAGGTGCACGCGATCCCGCAGGCGAGCCGCGCGGCCCGGGGGAAGCCCGTCGTCAACCTGATCGCCATGCGGCCGGACGACCAGATCGCGGCGATCGTGCCGGTGCGCGAGTTCCGCGAGGATCGCTTCCTCATCTTCGCCACGCGGCAGGGCGTGGTGAAGAAGACGGCGCTGAGCTCGTACGGCAACGTGCGCGTCGTGGGCGTGAACGCGATCAATGTGGTCGACGGCGACGAGCTGATGGACGTTCAGATCACGGGCGGGGACGACGAGGTCATTCTGGCCACGCGCGAGGGGATGGCGATCCGCTTCCACGAGTCCGACGTACGCGAGATGGGCCGGGTGGCGACGGGCGTGCGCGGCATCACGCTCGGGAGGGGCGACCGCGTCGTTGGCATGGTGGTGGTGCCACGGGATATCGCCGCCGAGACCACGCTGCTGGTCGTCACCGAGAATGCGCGCGGCAAGCGCACACCCGTGGACGACTACCGGCTCCAGTTTCGCGGCGGGAAGGGCGTGATCAACTTCCGCACGAACGAGCGCACCGGCAAAGTCGTCGCGATCAAATCGGTTCGGCCCGATGACGAGCTCATGCTCATCACGCGCAACGGCATCGTGAACCGGCAGCGCGTGCGGGAGATTCGCGTGATCGGTCGGGCGACGCAGGGCGTGCGGCTCATGGCGCTGGACGCGGGTGACATCGTCGTCGATGTGGCGCGGCTCGTGAGCGAGGAGGAGTCGGAGGCGGGTGCGAACGGCAACGGCGCGGCCCCCGAGGGCGGCGGCGAGACGGATTCCCTGACGCCCGCGGGCGGCGCGCCGTCGCTGGAAGAGGAGCTTTAGTTTGGGGTTTTCGCATGCCTGATCTGGTAACCCCGCAAAGCATCCAGGACGCCGCGCAACGGCTGCGCGGCGTCGCCATTCGTACGCCGCTCTTACCCGCGCACTGGCTGCAGCAGGAGCTGGTGGGCGAGATACGCCTGAAGTGCGAGAACCTGCAGCGCGCGGGCGCCTTCAAGATTCGCGGCGCCTACACGATGCTATCGCGCCTGCCGGAGGAGGCGAGGCGCCGCGGCGTCATCACCTACTCCTCCGGCAACCACGGGCAGGCCATGGCGCTGGCGGGCCGGCTCTTCGGCGTGCCTGCGGTCGTGGTCATGCCGACCACGGCGCCGGCCGTGAAGGTGGAGGGCGTGCGGCGGCTGGGCGCCGAGATCGTATTCGAGGGGACGACGTCGCTCGAGCGGCAGGCGCGCGCAGAAGCGATCGCGACAGAGCGTGGGCTCACGATCGTGCCCCCGTTCGATCACCCGGACATCATCGCGGGGCAGGGCACCGTGGGGCTCGAGATCCTCGAGGACTGGCCCGAGGTGGATGGGGTCCTGGTCCCGATCGGCGGCGGCGGGCTGATCAGCGGCGTCGCGGCATGGCTGAAGCGGGCGCGCCCGCAGTGCGCGCTCATCGGCGTGGAGCCGGCCGCCGCAGACGCGATGCGCCGGTCGCTCGCGGCTGGAAAGCCGGTCACCATCCCGGCGGCTCCCACGATCGCGGACGGTCTTGCGCCGGTCCGGCCGGGCGATCTCACCTTTGCGCACGCGCGTGCGCTCGTAGATGAGGTAGTGACGGTCGAGGATGCCGAGATCGCCGCGGCCACGAGGCGGCTCTTGTGGGACGGCAAGCTCGTGTGCGAGCCATCCGGTGCGGCGACGCTGGCCGCGCTGCTGAGCCGGGCGTGGTGGCCTCGCGGGCGCAGGAGCGTCGCGGTGCTTTCGGGCGGGAATCTCGATTCGAACCGGCTGGCCGAACTCACCGCGGCGTGAGTCGGCCGGCGGCGTTCCCGCCATTGCCCCGCCCGAGGCGCGGGCACTATCTTTTCAGCGGATCCCCCGGCCCACCCGCCGCAACGTCATTTTTCATCGCCAAGCGCGCAAAGACCGCGAAGAACAAAGTTGTAAGAATCTTGTCCATCCTTTCTCTGCGGTCCTTGCGTCCCTTGCGGTGAATCGGCTAGCCGACTGATCCATGGCCCCCGAGAGCACGACCCGCGATCTCGCGACCCCGACGTTCTCCAAGGCGGACCTCGCCGTCCGATTGGAGGAGGAGGTCGAGCGCGCGCTGCTGGAGGGCTACCCCCTCTCGTTCCTGATCGTCGACCTCGACCACTTCAAGAGCATCAACGACGCGTTCGGGCACGGGCGTGGGGACGAGGTGCTGCAGGAGTTCGTGCAGCGCGTCCACAAGACGATGCGCAGTACGGACCTGCTGTTTCGCTTCGGCGGCGACGAGTTCGTGCTGCTCGCGCCCAACACGTCGCTGGTGCAGGGCGGCATGCTCGGACGCCGCGTGCTGGAGGCCGTCCGTGCGACCCCGTTCGAGGGCACGCCGCCCGTCTCGCTGGCGCTCAGCATCGGCGTAGCGAGCCTGCCGGAGGACGCCCAGACGGGCGGTGAGCTGTTCCAGCGGGCGGACCGGCGCCTGTACGAAGCGAAGCGCCGCGGCCGCGGGCGTGTGGCCTGGGACGACCACGCCGCGCCCGAGCCACTGGCATTCGATCGCGGTGCCCGCATGATCGAGTGCGACGAGGACCTGGAGACGGTGCGTGCATTCCTCCAGGGTGTGCTGGAGAAAGGCAAAGGCGCACTCGACGTACGCGGTGCCCCCGGCTCCGGTCGCTCCCGCTTCCTGGTGGAGACGAAGAGCCTGGCGCGGCTGCTCGGATACGAGATCCTGGAGGTCTCGGGCGAGCCGACGCTGCGCGGGCGCGCGTTCGCCACGCTGAGCCGCGGCCGGACGGGCTTCGAGGGTGGGATCCCGCGCACAGCCGAGCAGCTGGTGACGGCGCTTCGCGACGAGCTCGAGCGCAAGGCGAAGCCGGGCGTGCTGATCGCGCTCGACGACCTCCCCTTCTTCGACCAGGAAACCATCGAGCTCATGACGGCTGCGTTCGCGGCGCCCGAGCTGCCCGTGGTCGCCCTGGCCTACGTCACCGATGGCCAGACGCATCCCGTGCTGCCCTCGTCCGAGGGCACATGTGATGCCACTATCGAGCTCACGGGGTTGAGCCCGGCCGGCGTGCGGACGTGGCTGCGCGAAGTGCTGCGCTGGGAGCCGCCCGAGTCATTCGTCGACTGGCTGCATGCCGAGACGGACGGCTTGCCCGCGCGCGTGCGCGATGGCCTGCTTTACCTCACGGAGAAGTCGCTGCTGCGCCGCGAGGACGAGGGTTGGATCTTCCCCGATCCACCGCTCACCACGCCGCTGCGCGAGCAGCTGCGTTTCCGCTCCACCGTGCCGCCGCACAACCTGCCGAAGGTCGAGTCCAGCATTCTGGGCCGGGAGCGGGAGATCAACGAAGCCAAGCGCCTCTTGCGCGCCGGCCGTCTCGTCTCGCTGCTCGGGCCCGGCGGGATGGGAAAAACCAGGCTCGCGCTCCAGGTCGCGTGGGAGCAGCTGCGGCTCTTCCCGGACGGCTGCTTCTTCGTCGGCCTGGCGGCGATCGATTCGCCCGAGCTGCTCGTGCCCACTATCGCGGAAAGCATCCACTTCGAGTTCGCGGGCAGCGCGGACCCGCAGACGCAGCTCTTCGACCATCTGCGCGGCAAGCGCATGATGCTCGTGACGGACAACTTCGATCACCTGGTCCAGGGCGCGGAGCTGCTGCCCGAGCTGATGGCGTGCTCCTCCGACCTGCGGGTGCTCGTCACCTCGCGCGAGCGGCTCAATGTGCGGGGCGAGGCGATCCTCGAGTTGCAGGGGCTGTCGGCGGACGCGACGGAGGGAACGACGTCGGCTGCGGCGCAGCTCTTCCTGAACCGCGCGCGCGCGAGCGTCCCCGGCTACACGCCCTCGGCGGCGGACGGCGCGCAGATCCAGCGTATTTGCCGGCAGGTGGATGGTTTGCCGCTCGCGATCGAGATCGCGGCGGCGCTGGTGCGCGTGCTCACGTGCGTGGAGATCGCCGCGGAGATCGGCCGCAGCTTCGACGCACTGGTCGCCCGTCGGCGCGACATGCCGGAGCGACACCGCAGCCTGCGGGCGGTCTTCGACTATTCCTGGAACCTGCTCACGGCGCACGAGCAGACGGCGCTGCGCCGGGTCTCGGCGTTCCGCGGTGGCTTCCGCGCCGAGGCCGGCCGGCGCGTGGCCGGGCTGTCCGTGCCCGCACTCGCGGCGCTACTCGACAAGTCGTTGTTGCGCCGCGGCGCCTCGGGCCGCTACGAGCTGCACGGCGTCATCCGCCAGTACGCGGCCGAACGGTTGGGGGCGGACGCCGCCGAGCGCGAGATGGTGGAGCGGCTCCATTGCGAGTATTTCGCCGACTTCCTCCAGGGCCGCGCGGACCGGCTGCGAGGCCGCGGCCAGCAGCAGGCCCTGGAGGAGATCGGCGCCGAGATCGACGATGTGCGAGCCGGCTGGCAGTGGGCGGTCGAGCACGGGGAGGAGCAGCTGATCGAGCGGCTCCTGCCCGCGCTGCACCTGTTCTACGAGCGCCGCGCCTGGTACCGGGAGGGAGAAGAGTTGCTCGGCTGGGCAGCACGCAAGCTGGGCCGACAGTCCCGGCTCGCGGCGCGCGTGCTCGCGCGGCAAGCGCACTTCTGCCTGCGGCTGGCACAGTTCACCAAAGCGCGGCGGCTCACCAAGGCCAGCCTGCGCATCCTGCGCGAGTTCGGTCACGATACCGACACGGCATTCGCGCTCTGGCTGCTCGGCGGCATCGCGCTCAAGACGGGGCAGTACGAGCGCGCGGGCAAGCTCTACCTGCGCTCGGAGCAAATCTACCGCCAGAGCCATTCGCCCCTCGATCTGGCCGATTGCCTGAACGATCGCGGCTCGGTGGCCATGGCGCAGGGACAGTACGAGCTCGCCGAGCAGCTGTTCCGGCGCAGCCTGCGCATCCGCCGGCTGGTGGGCAACCAGGCGGGCGTGGTCATGTGCCTCACCAATCTGGGTGTGCTGGCGGACGCACTCGGCAAGGCGGAGGAGGCACAGCGGCTGTTCGAGGAAAGCCTGCGCCGCTCGCGCGAGCTGGGCGATTTCCGCAACACGGCCATCGGCCTGGTCAACCTGGGCGCGTTCACCCTCAGCATGGCGAAGCGTGAGCGCTCGACGCGGCTGCTGCGCCAGGCGCGGGAGCTGCTGGAGCAGAGTCTGGCGATGTTCCGCGAGGTCGGCGACCGCACGGCCACGGTGATCGTGCTTCACAACCTGGGTGACCTGGCCCGGGAAGAAGGGCTATCGGAAGACGCGCTCGGCTACTATCGCGAGGCGACGACCCTGGCGGCCGAGACCAACGCGCTGCCGTTGCAGGCACGGGTCGCCGTGGGCTTGGGGCGGCTTCTGGTCGCGTTGGGTCGAACGGCCGAGGGACTCCGCCTGCTCGCCTGCGTCTGCGAGCACCCGGCCACGGACCAGTCCGATCGCGAGGAGGCGAAGCAGGCGATCGCCGACCTGCGCGCGAAGCTGCCGGATGATCTCTTCAGCCTCGCGGAAGATGCCGGCCAGCGCGCCCGGCTCGAGGATCTGCTGCTGGAAACGCTCACGTCCACCCCCGTGTTCGCGAACGCGCCCGCCTGATCGTTCCTTCCTTCCGATCCTCACCTCCAGCAGTGATTTCACCGCACAGACCGCCGGCCCGACTGTTGCACCCGTGGGGCGCGGGTGCCCGCGCAAGGGATCGGCCATCGCAGCGCGCGCAGGAGACAGCTTGGGTCGCAGCGGCTTCTTCGGGATCGCGACGTTCCTCTACCTGTGGCTGATGGTGGGCTTCGCGACCGGGACGGCCACGCTGCTCGGACCGGTGAAGTGGCTGACCAGCGCGCTGCGGAGCGCCGGCTGGAGCCAGCACGGGGAAGACCTGGCGGTGAACGGCCTCATCGTGCTGTACCTCGCCGTTTCGTTCGTGCTCGCCCGTCATCTCCTCCGACGCATGCGCGCAGCGAACCGGCGCCGTGTCCGCATCGGCATCCCCCTCGTCGTCACCGCCGCCGCCACGCTCTCCCTCTGGGGGTGGCTGCACCCCGCGTTGCTCGCGCGTGCCGCCGGCGGGCCCGGCGGCAGCCTCACGTTCCAGGGGGGAGCCGAGCTCGTCTTCGGGCCGTATCCGGACCGCGCTCGACTGGCCGAGCTGAAGCGCGCGGGCTTCACGGCCGTCATCTCGCTGCAGCACCCGGCGGTGCTCCCGTTCGAGCCGCGGGGGATCACGGCGGAGCGGGAGGCCGCGCGGGAGGTCGGCATCGCGTTCATCCACGCGCCCATGCTGCCGTGGGTCAGCGAGAACGCGGGGTCGCTGCGGAAGATCCTGGCGCTGGCGCGGGGGCGCGGACGCTACTACGTGCACTGCGGCCTCGGTCGCGACCGCGCCAACGTGGTCAAGCGCTGGCTGGAGCGAAACGGCGCCCGCGTGGCCGCGGCTCGGGATTTCACGGCCGCACGCAGCTTCGCGCGCCGCGTGGCCGAGGGCCGCTGGCTCATGGAGCGCGGCCGCATCGTGCGTCTCGAGCCAGACCTCTGGCTCGTTCCCTATCCGAACCGCCACGAGCTGTTCGGCAACATGCTCGCGGGGCAGCTCGCCTACGTGTTGCTCCTGCTCGACCCGAGCGACGCCGAACAGCGGGAATGGCTCGCCGAGGCGGAGCGCCTGTTCCGGGAGTTCGATGTGCCGTTCGGCCACCGGCCGGTGGCTGCGAGCGACCGTGCAGAGATCGGCAGGGCGGCCGCCGCGGCGCGGCGGCTCCCGCGGCCCGCCGCGGTGGTAGTCGCGCGTACGGCGCCGCGCGAGCCCGCGGACCTGGCCCGGGAGTTCGCGCGCGCCTATGGCGGGACCACGGGAGCCCACGGGCAGGAGGCGGCGCGATGAAGCAGCGGCCGGTCGTCGTCGTCTTCCTGTTCCTCTACCTCTGGCTGGTCGTCGGGTTCTTCGCCGGAACCGTTACGCTGCTCGGTCCCGTCCGCTGGCTGACCGCGCTCGTGCGCGCGGCGAGCTGGACGCAAGGCCGCGAGAATGTCGCGGTCGCGGGCGTGATCGCGGCGTACCTGATCGCCTCGCTCGCGCTCGCACGCTGGCTGCTGCGTGTCGTGCTGCGCGCACAGCGCCGGGGCGTACGCTTCGGGATCCCCCTGGGCATCACGGTCGCGGCAGCAGTCTGTCTGTGGGCGTGGATGCAGCCGGGCACGCTGGCGCGGCCCGACGCCGGTCCCTCCCAGCGCGTCGCGCTGGCCAGCGGCGCCCAGTTCGTGTTCGGTCCCTATCCGGATGCGGAGCGGCTGCGGCGCCTGAAAGCAGACGGCTTTACGGCCGTCATCTCGCTGCTGCATCCGGCGGTGCTGCCGTTCGAGCCGAAGATCCTGGCGGAGGAGCGGCGGAACGCGCGCGCGGCGGGACTTGCCCTGATGCACGCCCCCATGCTGCCGTGGGTCGGATCGAACGAGCGCTCGCTCGCCGAGATCCGGCGCCTGGCCACGGGCGCGGGGCGCTATTACGTGCACTGCTATCTGGGGCGCGATCGCGCCAACGTGGTCAAGCGGGTGCTCGAGGACATGGGCAGGGCCGTGGCGGGTGCCGCCGACCTGCAGCAGCTGCGCGGATTCGAGGAGCGGAGCGAGCCGTTCGAGCGCGGTCCGCTCCAGCGTCTCGAGCGCGGCGTGTGGCTGATCCCGTATCCCAACCAGCACGAGCTGTTCGCGTACCTGCTGTTCGGGTCGGTTCGTCACGTCGTGCTGCTGCTCGACCCCGCGTTTCCGCAGCAAAGAGGATGGCTGTCCGAAGCCGAGCGCCTCTTCCGGGAATATGCCATGCCGTTCACACTCGAGCCGCTGCGCGGGGGCGATGCCGCGCGTGCGGCCGAGATCGCACGGCGCGTGCGAGTGCTGCCCCGACCGGTCGCGGTCGTCGCGGCCTTCACGGACGCGGCGAAGGATACGCGCGTGGCACGCGCCTTCCGGGCGGCGTACGGCGTCGGGACACAGTAATTCACCGCAAAGGACGCAAAGACCGCAAAGGGGTTCGTCGCAGAACGCCGCAGGCCCAGCGAGATTCAAGACTTCAATTATTGAAGTTTCGATTTCTGGCAACGGACGGATCTCGCGTTGCCGGACCTCGGCGTCCTTTGCGATCTTTGCAGTGAAACTACTCGCCTGGCCCCGCCGGCTGCGGCCCGGGTGCGAACGCCTGCCAGCCGGTCGGCCCGATGAGCGGGCGCCCCTGCAGCTTGTAAAGGGCCGCCTCCAGGATCACGGCGGCGGTATTGATGTCCGTGACGCCGGTCGGGACGAGCGACTCCTCGTACAGCCCCGAGTGCCAGCCCTCGTCGCTGCGCGCCTTGCGCAGCTCTGTGAGCACGCGCTCGGTGTACTCGTTGGGGAAGAGCGCGTGCCAGCCGAAGGCGGCCTTGGTGCTGATCCAGCGCGGGCGGTCGAAGTTCTTGCCCGGTGAGGCCGCGTCAATGACCCACGCCTTGCCGTTGCAGAAGACGCAGTAGTAGTAGAAGTAGTACGGCGGCACGCTGAGCGCGTCCTCGCTCACCATCGTGAGCTTCCCCGTCTGCCGGTACCTTGCCTCCTGCGCTGCGAGGACGTTGCGCGCCAGCTCGCGGACCTCGGGCGTCCAGCCCAGCTCGATGCCCATGAGGAAGAACGGCTCGCTGGTGAGGCGGTCCAGCTTGCGCCGGTCCCGGTAGAGCGGTACGCCCAGCAGCGTCATCGGCTGCGCGTTGGCCATCAGGTCCAGCGCCTTCTCGGCGCGATGCCCCCAGACGGCGAAGCCGATCGCGGCGTACTGCTCGTAGCCGATGCGTCCTTCCAGGTAGCGCCAGCGTTTCCCCTTCTGACTCGCGCTCGGCTGCTCGCCGTGCAGGTAGCCGCCCCGGATGACGCGCCCGAAGTCGGTGCGGTTCACGATCGCCTGCACGTCCTGCGCGTACTGCGGCTGGTTCACGGCCACGATCTTCAACCACACGAGGAAGCGGCCGAGGTCGATGGCGGACCAGCCGTGCGCCAGCGGCCGTTCGGCCCGGGTCGGCAACACGCCGGTGCGCGTCGCGTAGTCCTTGTTGTACGTGATGCCGTCGACGAGCGGCGCTCGCTTCAGCGTTGCGAGCAGGCGGCGCATGCGACGGTCGTACTCGGCATCGCGCAGCAGGTCGAGCTCGTGGGCGGAGTAGAGGGCGGCGATCCCGCTGGCGATGTCCCAGGTGGTCGCGTAATCCCAGTGCGGCGTCGCGCTCATCAGCCCGGTCGCGGGCTGGTAGGTTCGCTCCACCAGCCGCCACGCGGTCCGCGCCGCGTCCAGGTAGAGGTTCAGGTCCGCACCGGCGTTCTCCGGCTCGATGCCGGGGCGCGCTCCGGCCGCCGGCGCGGTGCCGGCCGACGGGGGCTCGCTCGCGGGGCCGCCTGGCCGTGGCGCCTCCTGCGAGCAGATCGCGAGCAACAGACCTGCGCCCAGCGCCAGCACGGGGGCCGCCACGAGCGCCTGCCCACGGACGCGGCTCCCGATCCGGCCGTGCAGAGATGCGACGACGCCCGCCACGCGCCCCACGCCGCGGACCGTCTGCGTCGGCGCCTCTGCTCCGCCGTGCATGATTCCGGGCTTCCTTGTCATCTCCGTTCAGTTCGCCGGCGTTCCGTGACCCGTAGCGGGCGGTCTTGCGCGAGCGCGACCAGGGCAAGCTTTGCGCCAGGCGCTCGGCGTGCGGGGTCATGAATCCTGCTGGCGCACAGCGCTTACTCTGGCGGCCGAGTCCGTCGCGCCGCGCGGCACGAGAGCGGGGCAGGGCACGAATCTTCCGATTCGGATCGCGGGTCGGCGCGCCGAGCGCACACGAAGGCCCGTTCCTGGGCGGGAGGGGTGGTGGAGGAGAGATGAGCGAGGCTTCCGTGGATTCCGGGGGCGGAGCCGCCATGCTCGAGCCAGTGTCGATCCCGCCCGCGGACGCCACGCCCCGGCTTCCCGAGTGGCAGGAACGCATCATTCGATTCGTCGCGGCGCTGGCGCTGGCGTTCGGCTGCTACTGGGTCACCTGGCGCTGGACGAGCACGCTCAATCTCTCCGCACTCTGGTTCTCGCTCCCGCTCGTGCTCGCGGAGACGTGGGTCGCCGTCCGCAGCTTCTTCACCACGTTCACCACCTGGAAGCTGCGGCGCCGCGAGCCCCGGCCCGCGCCGCCGGGTCTCTCGGTCGACGTCTTCATCACGACCTACGACGAGCCGCTCGAGATCATTCGTCGCACGGCGGTCGCGGCGCGCCAGATCCGCTACCCGCACCGGACCTACCTCCTGGACGACGGCAAGCGCGAGGAAGTGCGGGCGCTGGCCGGGGAGCTGGGCGTGGACTACATCCGGCGTGCGGGCAACGAGCACGCGAAGGCCGGGAACCTGAATCACGCGCTCTCGGTCACACAGGGCGAATTCATCCTCCAGCTCGACGCCGACCACGTCCCGCTGCCGCACATCCTCGACCGGCTGCTCGGCTTCTTCGACGATGCTCGCACCGCCTTCGTACAGTCGCCGCAGGACTTCTACAACGTGGACTCGTTCACGCACGACGTGAACGAAAAGGCGCGCCGGATCTGGGAGGAGCAACGGCTGTTCTTCTCCATCATCCAGCCTGGAAAGGACCACTGGAACGCGGCCTTCTTCTGCGGGAGCTGCGGCGTGATCCGTCGCGCGGCGCTCGACCATATCGGCGGATTCTCGACGCTGACCCTGACGGAGGACATGGAGACGTCGCTGGTGCTGCACGGCCGCGGCTGGCGCTCCGTCTTCTGGGGAGAGAGCCTCGCCTATGGTCTGGCGCCCGCCTCGGCCGCCGCCTACCACGTCCAGCGCCTGCGCTGGGGCCAGGGGGCGATGCAGATCCTGCGGAAGCTGAACCCGCTGCGCTACCCCGGGCTCACGCTGGCGCAGCGCATCTGCTACCTGGATTCGGTTTCCTCGTATCTCGACGGCTTTGCCAAGCTGGTGCTGTACCTGTCGCCCATCGTGTTCTTCTTCAGCGGGGTCCTGCCGATCCATACGACCGATCACGAGTTCCTGGTGCGGTTCATCCCGTTCCTGGCGCTGCAGCTGACCGCCCACACGCTGCTGTTCCGCGGCTCCGCCTTCCTGCGATTGGCCGAGCGCTACAACATGTCGAAGTTCTTCACGTACGTGGTGGCGATCAGCGGCTACTTCGCGAAGGGACGGCTGCGCTTCCACGTGACGCCGAAGGGGCCGGGCGACGTTCCGTTCAAGACCTATGCGCCGCAGCTCGTGCTGGTCGTGCTCACCGTGCTCGCGGTGAGCTGGGGCACGCTCGCGTCGACGCTCGGGTGGATGAACTACCAGGTGCCGGGGTGGGGATCGCTCGCGTTCTGGTTCAACTTCGGCTGGGCGCTCTACCACTTCGCCTTCGCCGGCTACGTGTTGCAGCTCAGCCTGTACGTGAAGCAGCAGCGTGCGGACCAGCGGTTTCGCGACGAGTTCCCGGTCGAGGTGTCGCTCCTCGACCCGGGGGGTCGCGAAGCGGGTCGCTGCGTCGCGCTCACGAGCAATCTGCATCCCGGGGGCGTCGCGCTGCGGGCGATGGCGCCGGTGGAGCCCGGTACGCGCGTGCTGGTACGCTTGCCGCTGCTGCCCCGCACGGTGGCAGCGCACGGCGTGATCGTGCACCGCCAGGCGCGGCAGACGCGGCACGGGCCGGTGTACGCGCACGGAGTGCGATTCGAGGGGTTGTCCCTGGACGACCGCGATGCGATCGAGCTGCACTGCACGCAACACGCCGCGCCGGCGCGGCGGCTGCGCTACCGCGATGCCTCCGACCTGTTCAACGGCGCGGTCCGCTGGATCTACGATGCGCGCTCGGATCGTCGGCGCGTCGTACGCTTGCCCGTGCGCATCTCGCTCGAGGCGCCAGATGGGCCGGCCGCCCTGGGGCTCGGACTGCTCGAGGATGTGAGCCGGCGCGGCGCCCGGCTTCAGCTCGGCCACCCGCTGCCGCCGGGCGCCCGGATCGGCTACGAGATCCCCGGCTCCGAGATCGCCGGGGCCGGCGTGGTCGTCTTCACGCGCGCGCTGGAGACGCCGCTGGGCGTGCAGTTCACGGTGGGGGTGAAGCTCGACGTGGTCGCGGCCACCGGCCGTTCGTGGCGGCGCCTCGGCGCCGCCAGGCTGGTACGGAGAGTGCAATCACTGACACGGGCCTGAGAAGGTGCCCGCGGTCCGGCTATGGAGGCGAATGGCATGAAACAGCTCACCTTTACAAGCAGGGCGGCCATCGGCGGGGCGCTGGCTCTGACCCTGGCCGCGCTGAATCCGCTGTCCGCGCAGGTGGTCACAGGGGTCGGCGTCGGCGAGGTGTCGGGCGACGACGTGTCCCTGATCCTGCTGGGCGGCGCCGTCCATCCGGGCGGTCTCGGGTGGAAGCCGGTGGCGAGCCTGACGGGCTACCGGGTCTCCTTCCCGGCCACTGCAGACGAGAACGCGGAGATCTGGGCGCTGACGCCGGCGGTCGGGCTGCGCTATCGCATGAGCACCGGGGCGGTCCAGGCGAAGGTCGGCTACACATTTCAGAGCGAGGACCGCGAGGAAGCGTTGGGGCGTGTCTTCGGCGGCGGGAACAGCGGCGTCGTGACCTCGGCCCAGGCCGACTACTGGGGCGACGGCCGCTGGGGCCTGCAGGCGATCGGCGCCCTCAACCTGGAATCGGAGTACCTGTGGAGCCGCGGCCGCGCCATGCGGCGCGTGTACGGCTGGGATACGGGCTCCGCGCTCGCCGGCCTCGACGCCACCTGGCAGGGTGACATCGACGGCAGCGACCTGAACCGCTATCGCGCGTTCCAGATCGGGCCCGTCGCGCAGTGGGTGATCAACCCACTCGGGCTGATCGTCATCGGCGGCGCCGGTATCAAAGACGACAACACGATCCGGGACGAGACCTGGTACGCGCGCCTCGAGCTCGTCTGGTCGTCATCGCTGCGGCGGCGGGAGACAGTGGCGCGGGATTAGTGCAGGGCCGCTCCGTCGCGGCCGCCTCCGCGCCTTGCCCACCAGCCCGCTCGGCCTTTAGCTTCTATTTCTGCTCGAGCCGGCGCAGCCGCGCCGCGCATTCGCGCATCACCTCGAGACGGTCGCGGTGTCCGGCCTCGTACTGGAGCATGGCGCGCAGCTGCTCGAGATCGGGGTCGGCATCGCGGATCCATTCGAGGACGCCGTCCACCTCCAGGCCGTCGTACCCCAGGATCGGCTCGGCCGCCTCGACCTCGCCCGGTGGCACCGGGGTATCCACAAGGTCGGGCGGGAGCCTGGCGACCCGGCGGGAGGCCGCGGCTTCCCCTCCGATGTCTGCTTCCGCGCCGGCGGGGGCGGGCGGCATGTACGGCGGCGCGACGTCGTACGCCCTGGGGTCGAGTCTCTTCGAATTGCCTGATTGCCTCGGCTCGGCCATGGCTGCCTCCGGACGCGCACCGAGAATCCGCGCGCCCGCGGGAGCGGGCGCCGGAGGGTTTGGGGTGCAAGACTTACGCCGGTCGTCACGCAGGGACGCTGAGGCGCGGAGGAATCCCTCCGTGACTCCGCGTCTCTGAACAGCGATGCGCTCTTTGATGGGAGGCTGCATGCGCTCTCGCGCTTTGGGACTCGTCGGACTCGTGCTCGTGGCGTGCGGGCCCTTCGGCCGCGGCCCGGACTCGGCCACGCCGCGGCCGATGGGCCCGCCGCGCGTCGTGCTCTTCATCGGCGACGGCGCCGGGCTCGCCTACTGGAGCGCGGCCCGCTTCCGCGACGAGCCGCTCGCGGTCGAGGAGTTCCGCGTGGTCGGGCTGGTGGACACGCGCAGCGCGTCGCACAAGGTGACGGACAGCGCGGCCGGCGCGACGGTGTACGCCACTGGCGTACGCACGTACAACGGCGCGATCGGCGTGGGGCCGGATTCGCTGCCACGTCGCACGGTGCTCGAGCTGGCGGAGATGAGCGGCCTCGCGACCGGGCTGGTCGCGACGTCGAGCATCACGCACGCGACGCCCGCCTCGTTCACGGCGCACGTGTCCAGCCGTCAGGCGGAGCCGGAGATCGCACGGCAGATGGCCGGCGCGGAGATCGACGTCCTGCTGGGGGGCGGGCGCGGCTACTTCGACGGCTCGCTGCGACCGGACTCGCAGGACCTGCTCACCGGGATGCGCCGCCGCTACAGCTACGTCGAGGATGCCGCCGCGCTGCGCACGCTGCGGGCCGATACGGTACGCGCGCTGCTCGGGCTGTTCGCGCCCAGGCACCTCCCGGCGGCCGCCGAGCGGCGGCCCACCCTCGCCGAAATGACCAGTGCGGCCCTGGCCGTGCTGGATCACGATCCCGAGGGGTTTTTCCTGATGGTCGAGGGCTCGCAGCCCGACTGGCGCGGCCACGAGAACAACACGCTCGAGTCGGTCACGGCCGAGATGCTCGATCTCGATCGCGCGGTCCGCGCGGCGCTCGTGTACCGGGAAAAACACCCGGAGACCTTGATCGTCGTCGTCGCCGATCACGAGACCGGCGGACTCGCGCTGGAAGAGGATTCGCCCGGCACGCTGCGCGCCGACTATACCACCGAAGGCCACACGGGCGAGATGGTGCCGCTCTTCGCCATCGGCCCCGGCGCGGAGCGCTTCGGCGGAATCCTGCCGAACACGCGCGTGGGCGAGCTCCTGCTCGAGGCCGCGCGGCGGCCCGGGCAGGTGGCACAGCTCACTTTAGAGCGGCAGTAGCGTGAGAACTTCCGCCGGTTGACGCTGATCGTGGACCCCAATCCGATATACGGGGAGAGAGTAATCCCCCCAAATTGAGGTGAAGTCATGCTGCGGCCCTATTGCCTCGTCCTGGTGCTGGGCTTCCTGACCGCGGCGTGTGCTCCCCTGCGCCGCGCGGAACCGCCCGCTGCCGCCGCGCCGGCCCGGGTGCTGCTCTTCATCGGCGATGGCGCCGGCGTGGGCACCTGGACCATCGCGCGGATCGCGGCCGAGAGTCTCGCGATCGAGAAATTCCCCGTCGTCGGACTGGTAGATACTCGCAATGCCTTCGGCAGGATCACGGACAGCGCGGCTGGGGCGACCGCTCTCGCAACCGGTGTCCGCACCTTCAACCGAGCCGCCGGCGTGGGGCCGGACTCTGTGCCGCGCCGCACGGTCCTGGAGCTCGCCGAAGAGCGCGGCCTCGCGACTGGATTGGTCACGAACTCGTATCTCACGGATGCGACGCCGGCCGCGTTCGCCTCGCATGTGCCCAACCGATCCCTGCGCGCAGAGATCGCGGATCAGATCGCTGCGCAAGGCATTGATGTCTTGCTGGGTGGCGGACGCGGCTGGTTCGACGGCTCGCTCCGGCCGGACTCCCAGAACCGGCTGCCGGACCTGTGCACGCACTACGCGTGTCTCTGGAGCGCCGCGGAATTTCGGGGCTTGGATCTCGCCAGGACGCAGACCCTCCTCGGGCTCTTCGCTCGGTCGGAGATGTTCTACACGGAAGAACCGGTGCCGTCACTGCCGGAGATGACGGCGGCGGCACTTGCCGTGCTAGACGGGGATCCGGATGGCTTCTTCCTCATGGTGGAGACGGAATCGACCGACGAATGGACGCACGAGCGCAAGGCGCTCGATCCGGTCAGGGCGGCCGCGCTCGAGCTGGATCGGGCCGTTGCCGTGGGGTTGCAGTATCAGGCCAGGCACGCGGAAACACTGATCGTCGTGGTGGGCGATCACGAGACCGGCGGACTATCGCTGGACCAGGACACGGCCGGCGTGTGGTCCCTCGCCTATACCTCGGCGCCGCCCGCACCCAGCAACGTCGGGGGACACACTCCCATGCTGGTGCCGGTCTTCGCACGAGGGCCTGGTGCCGAGCGCTTCGGCGGGATGCTACCGAACACGCGCGTGGGCGAGCTCCTGCTCGAGGCCGTGCGGCGGCCCGGCCGGGTCGTGGCGCAGCTCGCGCAGTAGCGGCGCAGCAGCGGCGGGCATGTCGCCTCTGGTCGCCGTCACCGCAACGCTGGTGCCGGAGGCGGGCCCGCACCGGCGGCCGGAGGTGGCGCTGTACGCCAACTATCTCTCCGTGCTGGAAAGCTTCGAGCTGTCGCCCGTGCTGGTCACGCCGGCGCACTCCCCGCGCTCGCTTCGAGCGCTGCTCTCGCACTGCTCCGGGTTCGTGCTCACGGGCGGCGAAGACGTCGATCCCGCGCGCTACGGCGAGGCGCCCGTCCCCGAGCTCGGAGCGGTGAGCCCGGCGCGCGATGCCATGGAGCTGTCCGCGCTCGAGCTCGCGCTGGAGCAGCGCATCCCCGTGCTCGGCATCTGCCGCGGCTGTCAGCTGCTGAACGTGGCGTTCGGCGGTACGCTCTACCAGGATCTGGACACGCAGCGTCCGGGCGAGGTGCGCCATCGGCAGACCGAGCCATGGGGTCGGCGCACGCACCGTGCGCGCGCGCGACCGGGGACGCGCCTGGCATCGATGCTCGGGAGCGGCGAGCTGCTCATCAACTCCTTCCACCACCAGGGCATCAAGGAGGTGGCCGCGGGCCTCGAGGTTGCCGCCGTGGCCGATGATGGCCTGATCGAGGCGATCGAGGCGCCCGGGCGTTGGGTCGTCGGCGTGCAGTGGCACCCGGAGCGCCACGAGGCGACGGCGCCCGCGAGCGATCCGGACCGATTGCTGTTCGCGGCGTTCCGCCAGGCCGTGGCCGCAGGCGTGGCCTGACGTGGCCGGCCTGACCGCGGTCCCCGGGATCCGCATCGGGCACGCGACCGACGCCGACGCCCGCACCGGCTGCACCGTCCTGCTCGGCCCGTTTCGGGGCGCGTGCGAGGTACGCGGCCTGGCGACCGGCACCCGCGAGCTCGAAGTCCTCTCCCCCCTGCATCTCGCGACGCAGGTCGATGCGCTGCTCCTGACCGGCGGCTCGGCCTTCGGCCTCGCCGCCGCGCACGGCGTCGTGCAGTGGCTGGAGGAACGCGGCGCCGGCTTCGACACCGGCGTCGCGCGCGTGCCCATCGTGCCGGCCGCCGTGATCTTCGATCTGGGCGTCGGCCGGGTCGACCGGCGGCCCGACGCCGCCATGGGACGCGCGGCGTGCGATGCGGCCGGCACGGGCGACGTCGCCGAAGGCGCTGTGGGCGCGGGTACGGGCGCCACCGTGGGGAAGCTGCGGGGGATGGCTGGTGCGATGCCGGGCGGCATCGGCAGCTGGAGCATTCACGGGCCGGAGTACGTGGTGGGCGCGCTCGCGGTCGTGAACGCGCTCGGCGACGTGCTGGATGCGCACGGCCACATTCTGGCCGGCGCCCGGGACGAGACGGGCCGCCTCCTGGACAGCGCCGCGCTGCTGCGCGCGGGCGCGGTCTCGGGCGAGCTCGAGCAACTGGCGGTGCGGCCCGGCGCGAACACCACCCTTGCGGTGGTCGCGACGGACGCGCCTCTGACCCGCACTGCGCTGCAGGCGCTGGCCCGCGCGGCCGGCGTGGCGCTGGCCCGGCGCATCTCGCCCGTGCACACGCCCTACGATGGCGACATCGTCTTCGCCCTGTCCACGGCGCCCGAGGGGCGCGAGCTGAGTCCCCCGTTCCTGCTGGCGCTCGGCGCGCTGGCCACGCACGCGCTCGAGGGTGCCATCGAGAGAGCGGTGGTCAGGTAGGATGCGCGCTCGCTGAATCCGCAGCCACGGAATCGCGCACAGGCGGCGCAGGCGCCGGCATCTCCAGCTCCGGCAGCTCGATGTCCGGCAGCTCGATCTCGATGGCCGCCGGCTCGAGCGGTACGGTTTCGACCGGTCCGGTCGCTCCCATGCGCGCGAGGATGAGGCGCTGGCGCCAGGCCATGCGGCCTGGCCGCAGCTTCGGGTTGGAGCGGAGGGGGTGCGGCAGCGTAGCCGCGAGCGCCGCCGCCTGGTCGCGCGACAGCGCGGCGGCGGACCGCCCGAAGTAGTGGCGCGCCGCCGCCTCGACGCCGAAGATGCCCGGACCCCATTCCGCCACATTGAGGTACAGCTCGAGGATCCGGTCCTTCTCGAGCCAGCGTTCGAGCCGCCGCGCGATCACGAACTCCTGGAGCTTGCGCAGCAGCGACCGGTCGGGCGAGAGGTACAGGTTCTTCGCGAGCTGCTGCGTGATGGTGCTGCGGCCGCGGACCCTGCCGCGGTGGGCGCGGTAATAGCGGGCGGCCGCGAGCGCGGCGGAAAGGTCGGCGCGACTGGTCCAGGAGAAGTCTTCGTCGCCACGGTAGCGCAGCTCCTCGCGCAGCGCGGCCCAGTCGATGCCGGCGTGCTCGTAGAAGCGCGCGTCTTCGGCGACGATGACCGCCCGGCGCAGATGCTTCGAGATGCGCTCGAGCGGCACCCACTCCTGGCGCAGCTCGAGCGGCGTGCCCTGGCGCTCCGCCTCCGCGAGCCGGTACTCCATGAAGGCGGTGCGCGACGGATCGCGCCAGCGCAGGAGCAGGCCCGAGGGCAGCGCGAGGTACTCGAACCAGAGTGCGCCCAGGAGCGCGAGCGGGAGTGCGAGGGCGAGACGCTTCATGAACTTCAGTTTACAGTTGACAGTTTACAGTTGACAGTAACCACGCCGGATTGCAGGTACGCACCTGGAGCTGTATGAACTGTCGACTGTCGACTGTCGACTGTCAACTGTCGACTATCAACCATTGATTGTTAACTGTTACTGTTGACCATCGACGAACCCAGGACTCCTACACGTTGATGAAAAGACTGATCCTGTTCGACATCGACGGCACGCTGCTCACCACCGACGGCGCCGCGCGGCGCGCCTTCCACCGCGCCCTGCTCGAAGTGTACGGCACGGCCGGGCCGATCCACGCGTACGAATTCGATGGCAAGACGGACCCGCAGATCGCGCGGGAGCTCCTGCACAGCGAGGGGCTGAGCGACGCCGCGATCGACCGGTGCTTTCCGCACTTCTGGCCCACCTACCTCCGGCATCTGGCCGCCGAGCTGTCGCAGCCGGGGCAGGCGACCAGGCTTCTGCCCGGGGTGCGCGAGCTGCTGGACGCGCTGGCGGAGCGGGACGAGGCGCTGGTGGGGCTGCTCACCGGCAACGTGGAGCGCGGCGCCGAGCTCAAGCTGGCGGCCGTCGGCCTGGAGAGCCGGTTTCGCCTGGGCGCCTACGGGTCGGATCACGAGGATCGCGGCAAGCTCCCCGCACTGGCCGTGCAGCGCGCGCGCCGGCTGACCGGCCGGCGTTTCCGCGGCCGGGACGTCGTGATCGTTGGCGATACGCCGAACGATATCGCGTGCGGACGCCCGATCGGAGGGCACGCCATCGCGGTGGCGACGGGCCGCCACGACCCCGCCGCGCTCGCGCGGGCCGGCGCCGATGCCGTGCTCCCGGATCTCGCCGATACTGCCCGTGTGCTGGCGTGCCTGCTGGACTAGGGCGGCGGCTCTGTGTGCGCTACGGGTCCAGGAGCTGTAGCTCCGCCGAGCGCGCGCGCAAGGCGACGTCGCGTACGATCAGGCCGGAGCGCGCCGGCGTGCCGGTCCAGGCCGGCGCCGGGACCAGGCGCTCCAGGATGCCCACCACGGTGACGGCCGCGCCGACCGAGGGCAGGGCCTCCAGGCCATCCGCAACGATCACGTACACGAGATAATCGCGGAAGTCGCGCACCCACAGGCCGCGGCCATCGACGCGCGCGACCGTGCCATCGAGGCGGGCGGTCTTGCCGACGTCGTCACTGGCATCGGGGAGGAGCCGGTGCAGCTCCACGGCAGCGGCGCTTCTGGCGGCCGCGGGCGCATCCGCCGCCGGAGTCGGATCGGCCGGCCGCAGCAGGTCGACGATGCCGGCGCTCAGGAGCAGCGCGGCGGCCCCGGCGACCATCCAGCCGCCGGAGCCGAGGCGCCGCTCGCACCGTGGCTCAGCCTCGCCGGTCTCCGCGCCGGCGCCGCTCCGCGGAATCCGCGCGCCGCTCGAGTGGAGCCGGGCCGAAGTCCCCCAGTGTCTCCGGCTCCTGTGTATACTCCGGAAGGTCTTGGACCTCATCCCTCGTCATCCCCGGGATCCATACCACGTCCTCGGCCTCGTCCACGCGCGCGCGCCCAACCGGGAGCAACACGTGCCGGCGCAACGCCCCCACGTCCACATCGAGGTAGCGCGGCCGCCCACCCTCATCGAGCAGGATGTCGTCGATCTTGCCAATGCACTCCCCGTCGCGCATGGTGCGCACGTCCCAGCCTCGCACGTCGTCGGGCCCGGCCGTGAGGGCGAGGTCCGGTCGCCGGGAAAGCGGCGTGAATGGCATCCCTTCCTCCCTCCGGTCCGCCGGGGAGCCCTGCCTCGAGGGTGGGAGCAGGCAACGCCCGGCGGGACGCACGGGCGCCTGCGGGCCGCGGCGTCGCCGAGAATTTGTGAAAAGAGGGAGTGCAATTCATATTCCAGCCGGAATCGCTGCCGCCAAGTCGTCCTGCCCGGTCCTGGTCGTGGCCGCGCCGGAGCGAGCCGGGGGTTGATCGGGGCCCGCCGATTGGCCATCTTCTTTTGCATGGCCGTGTTGGCGCCCCGTTCCGGGTTCGCCGCAACCCGAGGGAATCCATGGTGACACAGAAGAAGAAGGCGACGGCGTCCGCTGCCTCCGGGTTGCGCCGTTTCTACATCGTGCTCGGTCTGGTGGCAGTCGTGGGCGCGCTCGCGCTCGCATACGCCCTGCTGCGCGGAGGCGCGGGCGGCGCGGCGATCGAGCCCGTGGAGCTCGCGGGCGTCGACGATCCACGCGCGCTGTACGCCCGGGCGCAGGGCGTCGTGATCGGCCCGGAGACCGCACCCGTCAAGCTGGTCGTGTTCAGCGACTTCATGTGCCCGTACTGCGGGCAGTTCGCCTCACAGATCAAGCCGCGGCTGCAGGAGGCATTCGTCGACGGCGGTCGGCTCCAGATCGTCTACTACGATTTTCCGCTCGGCGGCACGCACCGCCACTCGTTCCTGGCGGCGCGGGCGGCGCGCTGCGCCGGGGATCAGGGCAAGTTCTGGGAGTACCACGATCTGCTCTTCGGGCGTCAGTCGGAGTGGTCGCCGGAGGCATCACCGCCGGTCGACGACTTCATCGAGTATGCCGGCGTGGTCGGAGTGGAGCGGGGCGCCTTCGAGCGCTGCCTGAAGAGCGATCGCTATGCTGACACGGTCACGGCCAACCGGCTGCTGGGCGAGCAGCTGGGCGTGAACGCCACGCCGTGGGTGATCGTGAACAACCGCTACGTCCGCAACGCCCTCGATTACGGCGATCTGAAGCAAGTCATCGAGCAGGAGCTGGGCGCGTGAGCGTGGGGGCGAATGTTCTGACGGGCGCGCTCCGGCCGGAGCCGCGCGAGGCCAGCTTGCCGCGCAACCGCATGGCCATCGCGGTGCTGGCACTGGTGGGCGCATTCATTTCCAGCTATCTGCTGCTGCACAAGCTCGGGCTGATCGGCGCGCTCGCGTGCGGCACCGGCTCCTGCGAGACGGTGCAGGCCTCGCCCTGGGCGGTGTTCCTGGGCGTGCCCGTGCCGGCGTGGGGGATCGTGGGGTATGGGGCGCTCTTCGGGACGGCGCTCGTGGGACTCCAGCCGTCGCACATCGAGAGCCGCCGCGTGGCCTGGGCGCTGCTCGGCCTGGCCGTGGCTGCGTTCGCGTTCTCCCTCTACCTGACTGCGCTCGAGGCCTTCGTCATTCACGCGTGGTGCCGGTGGTGCATCGTTTCCGCGCTGCTGACCAGCTCGATCTTCGCCCTCTCGCTCGCGGAGTTGCCGCGCGTGCGCCGTGCCTAAGCCGCCGTCCGACCGCCGCCGCGTCCCGGTCCGTCTGGTCTTCGCGGACCGCGGCTCGTTTCACGACCTGGTGATCCGTCTGCCCGCCGACGTGCTGGGGCGCTACGAGCGTCTGATCGACGCCTTGCGGGAAGAGCCGAGCATCACGGGCGAGATCTACGTGGATCCCCGGCGGCTGGTAGCGGCGTACGTGGAGGGGGAGGAGGATTCGGCCAAAGGTTGACGTGCCGCTGCGACTCACCGCTCGCGCCCCGCGGCCGATGCCTCGCCCACCACCTGCCTCACTCGTTCGAGTGTCCACTCGTCCACGACGCGTGGCGGCCACTCGCCGCGCCCGGCCAGCTCCACCACGCGCGCCGCCTCCGCTCGCGCCGCGCGCGCGTGGGCCGGCTCGAGCCAACCTCGCGCCTCCGCCTGCGCCAGCTCGTCCTCGTCCAGGACGGTGATCCCGCCGGCGTGGTCGAGCCAGACGTCGAGATAGAGGTCGGTGGTCTCCCAGCTGAGCTCGTCCAGGAACCGCACGGGAGTCAGGATGTTGGCGTAGATGCCGGTGAAGGTGCCGTCGGGCAGGTGAAACCGGCCGACGTCGTACCATGCACCGGGAAAGGTGAACCACACGACCGGCGAGCCGTCCTGCAGCACTGGCCGGCCGTGCACGACGAGGTCGCGGGACAGCGGAGTGGCAGGCATGTAGCTCACGAGTACGGACGAGTCCCGGTGAACGAGCCGCTGGATGAAGAGCGCATCCGGGGCATGCGGGCGGCGGTAATGGATCCGCACTTCTTGCCGCGCCGGCTCCCCCGCTGCGCGCGCCCGATCACGATGGATCATGAGGCCAGTTCGACTGTCAACTGTAAACTGTCAACCGAAGTCTCCGTAGAACCCACGTCCTTGCCGAACGTACTCCCGCAACAGCGCCGCCGGGTGGAAGCGCGGCCCGTGCTCGCGCTCGAGCGCCTCCAGCCGCTCCAGGATGTGGCGCACTCCCAGTGAGTCGGCGTAACGGAGGAGCCCGCCCCGAAACGGAGGAAAGCCGGTGCCCGTGATCATTCCGAGGTCGACGTCGCCCGCGCCGGCGACGGTTCCTTCCTCGAGCGCGCGGGCGGCCTCGTTCACCATCGCGAACACGCACCGGTCGCGGATCAGCGCCGCGGGAAGCCGTCGGCGCGCGGCCGGGACGCTCGCGCCCAGCTCCGCGTACAGCGTCTCGTCCGGGCCCTTCGATCGCTCCGCCTCGTAGAGGTAGAAGCCGCGACCGCCCTTCTTACCGAGGCGCTGCGTCTTCTGCAGCGCCACCAGCGCGGGCGCGGGGCGCATGCGGTCGCCGAACGCCTCGTACAGAATCCCGGCGACGTGTCGGGCCACGTCCAGGCCGATCTCGTCGAGCAGGCGGAGCGGGCCCATCGGCATGCCGAAGTCCAGCAGGGCACGGTCGATCGCCTGGATGGCCGCACCCTCGGCGAGCAACCAGCCCGCCTCGTTCAAGTAGGGCGCGAGCAGCCGGTTGACCAGGAACCCCGGCCCATCGTTTACAATGAGCGGCGTCTTCTCGAGCCGCCGGACCAGCGCGAACACGGTCGCGACCGTTTCATCCGAGGTGGCGGCGCCGCGCACGATCTCGACCAGCGGCATACGATGCACGGGGTTGAAGAAGTGCATGCCGCAGAGATTCTCGGGATGGGCGAGCGCGTGCTGCATCTCGGTGAGCGAGAGAGAGGAGGTATTGCTGGTCAGCACACAGTCCGGCCGGGCGCGCGCTTCGACTTCCCGCAGGACCTGTTGCTTGACGTCCATGCGCTCGACCACCGCTTCGATCACCAGGTCCGTCGTGGCGAGGCCGGTGTACTCGAGCGTGGGCGCGATGAGCGCGAGCTTCTGCTCCGCTTCGCGGCGAGAGATGCGCCCGCGCTTCGCCACCTGGTCGAACAGCTCGCGCGCGTGGCGGAGCCCCTGGCCGAGTGCGTCCGCGTCGATGTCCTTCAGCCGGACGGCTACGCCGCGGTAGGCGAGGAGCTGCGCGATGCCGCCGCCCATGACGCCCGCGCCCAGCACCGCGACGCGCTCGACGGGCCGCGCGGGCGCGGGTGGGGCCGCTTTCTTCGCGCCCTCCGTCAGCCGGAAAACGTGCACCAGGTTCTTGCATTCGGCGGTCGTGATCAACCGCCCGAGCGCGTGTGCCTCGCGCCGGAAGGCTTCCTCCAGCGGCGCGCTCAACGTCTTCCGGATCGTATCGAGTGCGACGAGAGGCGCGGGATAGTGCCCGCGCGTTTCCCGCAGTACTCGCCGGCGCGCCTGCCACAGCAAGAAGCAGCGCCCGGGTGCGGTGTCGTCCAGGACGCGCTGGGAGAGGGAGCGACGGCGCCGGGATCCGCCTTCGGCGTGGTCGATCCGCTCCCATGCCAGGCGCCGTACGCGCTCGAGCAGCAGGTTCGGAGGCACGGTCTGGTCCACCAGCCCGATGCGTTCCGCGCGGCGCGCGGAGATGGGGCGTCCGCCCAGGATCAGCTCGAGCGCGTGGCGCAGGCCGACCAGGCGTGGCGTGCGCACCGTGCCGCCGAAGCCCGGCAGGATCCCGAGCATCACCTCCGGGAAGCCGATGCGTGTCTCGGGCCGGTCGGTGGCGATGCGCCAGGTGCAGCCGAGCGCCAGCTCGGTGCCGCCGCCGAGACAGACGCCGTCGATCGCGGCAATCGTCGGAATCGCAAGCGCCTCGAGGCGGCGAAAGATGCGCTGCCCTTCCCGCGCCTTCGCTTCGCCCTCGGCCGCATCGGCGATGGCGCCGATCTCGTCCACATCCGCGCCCGCGATGAATACGCCTGGCTTGCTGCTCCGGATGACCAGCGCCTTGACGCGACCGAGGCGCGCTCCTTCTTCGGTCTGCGCCAGCAGGGCGTCCAGCCGCAGCATGACCGGCGTGGTCAGGAGGTTGACTTTGCTCTGGGGGCGATCGAAGACGAGCCAGGCGACGCCATCGCCGTCGACTTCCAGCGTCAGCGCCGCCTGGTCGGGAGCTACGGCGGGATGCGTGGCCATGCGGCCTTCCTGCGGGCCGGCCCGGGCCGCTACAGCTTGGGTCGGACCAGCGCGTTCTCGCGCGTGAGCGGGACCTGCGTGGGATCGCCGCGCCCCACATCGACCCGCACGTTCCAGTACAGCTCCTGGTAAGGGAGCTCGTAGCGGGACACGACCCACCACTCCCCCGGATCGACCGGAACGCGCGCGATGCCCTGCGCGTCGGTCGTGTCGGTGTGGATCTGCTTGTCCAGCGCTTCCAGACGGACCGCGATCACGCTGTCCACGGGCGCGAACGCCTCGTCGGCCCACTGGGCCCGGCGCAGCCGGACCTCCTCGGAGGCCTGGTTGTAGCGACTCTGGAGCTCGGTGAAACGGCCGAACGCCGCGTCCATTCGCGACTTGCTCTGCTGTTCCTGCGGCTCCAGCTCCTGGAAGGCGCGGAAGCGGAGCACGTACTGTGCGTCGGCGCGGCTCAATCCCTTCATCTGGTCTACGAGCTGCTTGAGGCTGTCCCGCACCGCGTTCCAGCGGGATTCGGCCACCTGCCACTCCTCCTGTGCGCGCGTGATTTCGTCCTGCAGCCGCACGAGCGAATCGGGAACGCTGGGCTCGGGCCGGTCGAACGCCTTCGCCAACGAGTCGAAGAGCTGATCGCGGTCGAACGGGAACAGGCGGATCTCGAGATCCTTCAGCGGCACCGCGGCGGCTTCGGCGTCATCCTGCTGCGCCAGCTGCGCCTGGACCACGAGTTCCCCCGCACCGCACGCGCCCGTGCCCGTGGCGGCGGCAGCGGTCGCGAGAACCAGCAGCAGTCGTTTCATGGACACAATTCTCCCGGGAGACTGGTTTTCGTGGCGCCCATTGTAGGGGGCTCTCGCTGGTTTATCAAGCGACCACAGCGAACTGCGGGTGAGGGCGAGGGCGAGCGCGGGGGTGAGGGCACAGCGGGAACCCAACGGGCGGGGGCCGGGGCGGTCCCCCGCCCGTCGTGCTCCCGCCGTGCACCCGCCTTCGCCCGCGCCCGCGCCCCCGCCCGCTGTTGCTGTTTACCTCGGCCCCAGGATGGCGACGATGGGCTCCTCCAGCGAAGCCGCCGCGCGGCGCAGCCGGTCGGCGGTGAGCCGCCCGAGGCGCTGGGCCGGGGCGCGGTAGCGCCCCCGAAAGAACAGCTCGAGTGCCGCGTCCGCCGCCCGCGCCTCGGGCGTGGCCAGCTCGAGCAGTCGAGCGCCGCGGTAGCGGCGGAGCAGGGCATCGAAGGCGGGCCCGGGCAGCGGCGCGGCGGCCAGCTCCTCGACGGTCCGGCGCAGCCGGCCGACGCCCGCCTCGGCCCCGCCCGGCGCGAGCACGAGCTCGGCCATGAGCGCGGCGCTCGCGCCGAAGCGCTGGACCTGGATGCCGGCATCGAAGAGGTCCGGGCGCGTGGGCGCGGGCTCCAGCACCTCGGCCAGTCGGAACGCGAGCAGCCCCAGCGCATCCGTGTCGGGCGCCCCGATGACCGGGAACGCCAGCTCCGCCCAGGTCGTGACGCTCTCGTCCTCCCTCAGCAGATCGGCGGGAGCGGCCAGGAGGTCTGGATGCGGCAGCACGATCGGTCCAGCGGCGTCGCCCAATGCATGCCGGAGTACGGGATCCGCGCGCGCACGATCGATCGGGCCCACCAGCGCTGCCGTCGCGCGCGATGGCAGGAAGCGCGAGTGGATCAGCGCGCTCACCTCCGCGGCGGTTGCAGCCCGCCACGCCTCGGGCGCCACGCACGCCGTGGGACCTGCCGCGGGCGAGCCGAACAGTGCCTCGGCCAGCGCCTGGCGCGCGCCGGCGACCGGGCTGCCCGCCTCGATCTGCGCGGCCCGCAGCAGCGCGCCGCGCGCCCGCTCCATGGTCTCGTCAGCGATGGGGGCCTGAAAGATGGCTTCGAGGAAGATCTCGGCCGCGACCTGCCAGTGCGCGGGCGCTGCCATGAGCGTGAACCGGACGAAAGCAGGTGCGCATTCGGTGGTTGCGCGGGCACCGAGAAACGCGAGCGCGTCGCGCGCCGATTCGACCAGCGTCCGTGCCGCCAGCGGGATCAGTGCGCTGCCCGACGAGTCGCCCTCCCGCGGGGCGGTGCTCACGACCACCGCGAGCGCGACCGCGGTCCCGTTCGGCTCCGGCAGCGCCGTCCATCGCTGCTGCGCGGGCGCGGCCGCCGCGCCGGCCAGCAGGAGCGCCAGACAGGCGAGAAACCGACTCACGGCGAGAGCTCGACCGCGAGCGGGATCGCGAGCTCAAGCTCGGCCAGCAGGTTGGCGACCGCCCCCAGCTCGACGCGCGCGAGCGCGGCGCCGTACTCCAGCACGCCCTCGGCCGTGCCGGAGCGCGCGAGCTGTTCGGCGATGCGTCCGGCGAGGCCTTCTGGTGTGCGCGACTCGAGCAGCCACCTCGACGCCAGCGCCCGCCGTGCGTCTGCCACCTCGCCCGGCTCGAAGTAGAGGATGGCCTCTCGCACGAGCGAGCGCAGCAGCACGGCCGTGCCCCCGGGCGTGACGTCGGCCGGGCCCGCGCCCAGCAGCACGAGCAGCGGTATCGGCTCCTGCCACACCTCGGCGCGCGCCCAGCGCAGGCCCGCCCGCTCGAGGCGCCGCTCCAGCAGCTCGGCCGTCACCTCCA
>JACQPS010000276.1 GCA_016207445.1 Gemmatimonadota bacterium
AGCGCCCGCCCGAGGACGGTGCCGGCCAGCGTCTCGTCCTGCTCGCGCGGCAGCTCGTCCAGCACGCGCTGGACGTAGCGGTGCGGCGAGAGCGCGAGGTTGCGCACCAGGTCCCAGAGAGCGCCCCACGCCATGGCCCGCAGGAGCGGGTCCTGGATGCGGCCGACGTTCGCCTCGAACCAGGCGGCGGACTTCGCATCCGGCAGGAACAGGCCGTAGCCGTAATCGCCGTCGTTCGCCCAGACGAAGTCGGGCGCGGGCAGGCCGGCGGCCTGCGGCACCAGCGTGCGCTTGCCAGCAAAGGTCACGGGGATGACGACGTCGCCCTCCCCCTCGTAGCCGATGCGGACCCGCACCTTTCCGGGCCAGGCACGCTCGCTTCGGCGGAGTTGATCTCCGCCGCCGCTGAAGGCGCCGGCCGGGCGCTGCACCAGCGCCAGCTCCTGGATCCGCCCGTTCTCGAGCGCGAGCTCGGTCTGCACGAGCGGCATGCCCGCTCGCAGGATGTAGTGTTCGCCGAAGGCGCCGAGGTCGTGGCGGGCGGCGTCGCCGATCGCGGCGAGCAGGTCCCGCCAGGTCGCGTTGGACAGGGCGTGCCGCTCCAGGAACAGGCGCACGCCCTGGCGGAAAGCGGTGTCGCCGACCAGGTACTCGAGCTGGCGCAGGATCGCGGGCGCCTTGTTGTAGACGATCGGGCCGTAGTTGCTCTTGGCCAGATCGAGATTCGGCAGCGCCTGCCACACGGGCACCGTGCCGGACGTCACCTCCACGGCGTACGCCGGCGGCTTGGTGCGCAGGTAGAAGCGGCGCCACGCGCCCGACTCGTGACGGAGCGCGTCCAGCGCGTGCGTGGCCACGTAGGTCGCGAAGCCCTCCTTCAACCAGAGGTCATCGAACCATTCCATCGTGACGTAATCGCCGAACCACTGGTGCGCGACCTCGTGATAGATCGTGGCTGCGCGCGCCCAGCGCTGGTCGGGCGTGGGCGGCTCGCGGAAGATGAAGCGGCTCTCGTTGTAGAAGATCGCGCCCGCGTGCTCCATGCCGCCGAACGGAAAGGCCGGGGCCAGCACCAGGTCGAGCTTGTGGAACGGGTAGGGCTGGCCGAAGTACTGCTCCATCCAGCGCAGTGCCGCCAGGTTCTCACCGAGCAGCGTGTCCGCGTCGGCCTCCGCGCGCCGCGAGCGGCGCAGATACAGCGTGATGCTGTCGGGGTCGGCCACGTCGAACCGCACCGGCCGCTCTGGCCAGGGAATGGCGACGCGCGCCCACGGCCCGGCCGCGAGGGCGTACACATACGTGCTGATCGGCTGGTCGAAAACGAAGCTCCAGGCGTGGCCGGGGCCGAACCAGTGCCCGGACGTGTCGGCCGGCGCCCACGCGGCCTCGAGCCGGCCGTTCGACACCACGACCCACGCCTCGGGGGCATTCACGGTCAACCGCAACGGCGCCTTCAGGTCCGGCTGGTCGAAGCAGGGGAAGAGCTGGTGCGCGTCGGACGGGACCAGGAGCGTGTAGAGGTACGTCTCGCCGTCGGTCGGATCGCGGAAGCGGATGATGCTCGTGCCCGCGGCGGCCATCACGCTGCTGAAGTAGAGCTCGAGCTGGTTCTTGCCCGCGCGCAGGAACCGCTCCGGGATGATGATGTGGCCGCCCTCCCACGCCACGCCCTCCGCGAGGCCGAATTCCGGGTGGTCGAGCGGCTCGCCGTTGGCGGACAGCGAATGCAACGCCGAGCCGCGAAAGTCGAGGATCAGGTGGCCCGCGTCCTCCTTACGCGTGAAGGTGATGCGCACGCGCCCGTCCGCGCGCAGCGTATCGGTGACGTCCAGCTCGAGCTCGTAGGCGACGTCGCCCAGCGTGCTCGCGCGCCGCTCGGCGAGCTCGCGCGAGACCCCGGGCTCCAGCAGCTTCGGATCGAGAGCCTCGGAATCGGGCAGCGGCTCGGCCGCCCGGCCCGCAGCGCCCGGCGGCTGGACGGGCGGCGCGGCATCGGGCGCGCGCGCCGCGGGCGCGCACGACGTCGCCACGGCGAGCGCGAGCAGCCCGGCCGCGACCGTACTGGTCGGCGCGAGCAGCAGGGCCCGAGCGGTCGTGCTCATCGGCGCGAGTATATGGAGCCACGCTGCGCGGCGCGAGGGCGCGCGGGAAGCCGCGATCCGGGCGTACCCCGACCTCTCGCCGGAGCGCCGATGCGCGCGCAGCGCGCGGGCCGCCTGGAACCCGGAGGCGCCGGACCCGTATAATCCGCCCCTACGCGGCCATCGATACACCACGAAGAGGAGCGCCATGGCTACCCAGCGCACCCGAGGCGGAATGTCGCGCCGCATGAGCGCGGCCCTGCTCGCTCTGCTCCTGCTCGTGCCGGCCCCGCTCGTCGGGCAGACGCTGCGATATCCCGTCACGACGAAGGTGGATGTGGCAGAGGACTACCACGGAACCATGGTCCCCGACGCCTACCGCTGGCTCGAGGATACGAACTCCGAGGAGACGCGTGCCTGGATCGCGGCGCAGAACGAGGTGACGTTCGGCTACCTGTCGAAC
>JACQPS010000277.1 GCA_016207445.1 Gemmatimonadota bacterium
ATCGGTGCAGTGGCAGGAGGCCGCCTTCGTGAGCGATGACCTGGCAGACCTGCCCGTGCTCGCGCGCGTCGGCCTGCCGGTGGCCGTGGCCAATGCGGTGCCGGAGGTGAAAGCGGCCGCACACTGGGTCACGCGCCGGCGCGGCGGGCAGGGCGCGGTGCGAGAGTTCGCGGAGGCGCTGCTCAGCGCGCGCGGAGAATGGAAGCGACTGGTGGAGGACTATTGCCGCGCCCGGGGAGGAACGTGAATTCCGAGGGAGCCCGTGTGCTCGACAGCGTCGGGACGGCGACGGCGGCAGCCGCCGTCGCGGTGTCGGACGGCGAGCTCGTGGGCCGAGCGCGGCGCGTCCTGCGCGCGGAGGCCGAGGCGCTGCTCGCGCTCGAGCAACGCATCGGGGAGGCGTTTCTTCGCGCCGTCCGACTGATCGGTGAGGCGCCCGGGCGCGTGATCGTGAGTGGGGTGGGGAAAAGCGGCGTGGTCGGCCGCAAGATCGCGGCGACGCTGACCTCGACCGGCACGCCGGCCATCTTCCTGCACCCGGTCGAGGGGCTGCACGGCGATCTCGGCATCGTGGGGCCCGGCGACGTGGCGCTGCTGATCTCGAAGAGCGGCGAGTCCGACGAGCTGAGCGGGCTGGTGCAGTACCTGAGCCGCCTCGGTGTCGCGATCGTCGTGCTCTGCGGGCGACCCGACTCCGCACTGGCGCGCGCGGCGACCGTCGTGCTGGACTGCTCCGTGGCCGAGGAGGCGTGCCCGTTCGACCTGGCGCCCACGACCAGCACCACGGCGGCCATGGCCATGGGCGATGCGCTCGCGGTCGCGCTCCTCTTGCGCAAGGGGTTCACGCGCGACGACTTCGCGCGGCTGCACCCGGGCGGCGCCCTCGGACGCAAGCTCACGCTGCGCGTGAGTGATGTCATGCTGAGGGAAGATTATCCGTTCTTGCCGCCGGATGGATCCATGCGCCGGTGCGTCGTGTTGCTCGCGGAAAAACGGGGCACGGTGCCGATCGTGGACGGCGACCAGCGCGTGGTCGGCGTGGTCACGGCCGGCGATCTGACCCGGCTGATGGAACGGCAGGAGAAGTTTCTGGACATCCCGGTCTCGCAGGTCATGAACCGCAACCCCAAGATCACGGGCCCGGACGTGCTCGGCGCCGCGGCGGTCTACCAGATGGAGAAGTTCGGCATCATGGCCATGCCCGTCGTGGATGGCGAGCAACGCTTGCTCGGGATCGTGCACCTGCATGATCTGCTGCGCGCGGGGGCCGTGTGATGGGCCAGGCCAATGTGTGGACCCGCGCGCGGGAACGGGAACGGGTACGGGAACAGGACCGGGTAACGCGCGTGGTCTGGCGTGCCGCGGCCGCGCTCGCGCTCGTAGTTGTCGGCTGCGGCGCCGGTGGGCAGGATCCGATCGCGGGCGAGGAGTACCTGAAGATGCCCGCGGACCAGGTCATGTTCGACGTCGAGCACCACATCACGAAGGACGGCGTGCGCCAGGCGCTGCTGGAGGCCGACACCGCGTACCTGTACGAAGACTCGGCCCGCGTCGAGGTCCGTCGGGTGCACCTGACGCTGTTCAACGAGAAGGGCGAACAGACGGCCGAGCTGACTTCGCTGGGCGGTGTGCTGAACACACGCACGCAGGCAATGGTGGCGAGAGGCAACGTCGTGCTCGTGACGCGCACGCGCGATCGTCGCATCGAGACGCAGGAGCTGCACTACGATCCTCCCGGCGACCGCATCTGGAGCGACGTCGCGACCACGCTCACCGAGGGCGGGACGGTGGTGCGTGGAACCGGCTTCACCTCCGACGGGCAGCTGCGCAACCTGCAGGTGCGCCAGCCGACCGGTAAGGTCGAAGGGCTCCGGGTCGAATTCTGATGCGCTGGTCGGTGGCAGCTCTCGCGGCCGGCCTCGTGGCCGGCCTCCCCGCGTCGGGGCTCGGCCAGCGGCAGAGCTGCGACCTGCTGCCGGGTGCGAAGAACCTGAACCGGATCGCGACCGGTGATGGGCGCGAGCTGATCTTCATCAGCGGCCCGGTCCGCTTCGCGTGTACGGGTGGCGTGACGCTGCGCTCCGACAGCGCAGTCAGCATCTCGGGGAGCGGCGAGCTCCAGTTCATCGGCCACGTGGAGTACGGCGATTCGCTGAAGACGCTGACCGGCGCCTGGTTGAACTACTTCGGGCGCGAGGGCCGCCTGTTCGCGCGTGGCGACGTGGTGCTGACGGATCGCAAGACCAACTCGGTCATCCGTGGACCCGAGCTCGAGTACCGGCGCCAGGATGTGGCGATGGGTCGCCCGGAGTCGATCACGCGAGTGCGAGGACGCCCGCACGCCGTGCTCTATCCGCGCAACGCCGCGGGCGCACCGCCCGCCGACACGGCCGCGCGGCCGTTCGAGGTCGATTCCGACTCGATGGAGATTCACGGCCAGCGCTACTTCCGTGCGCTCGGCAACGCCGAACTGCGACGAGGGGAAACGCACGGCTCCGCGCGCATGGCGGAGTTCGACCAGACGGACGAGCGCCTCGTGCTCACCGGAGGCGCGCAGGTGCACGGCGAAGGCTTCGACCTCGCCGGTGAGCGCATTACCGCGCTGCTCACGGGCGAACAGCTCCGGGAGGTGACCTGCGAGCGCGAGGCCGTTCTGCTGGCGGAAGAGCTGCGCCTGGATGCGCCCCAGCTGCGCATCTTCTTCAAGGATGGGGAGATGCAGCGCCTGGTCGCCGTGGGCGCCACAGCGCCCGCGCCGCCGGTGGCTGGCCCGGGAGGGCCGCCGGTGATCACGCCCGAGCGGCGCACACGGGGGAGCGAGCGCGTGCGCTCCGACTCGGCTGCGGGGGCGCGGCCGGTGGCGCTGGCGAAGGACTTCCGCCTGGTCGCGGATTCGATCGAGGCACTGGCACCGGGGCAGGCCCTGGAACAGGTCGTGGCTGTAGGGGAGGCGTTGGGCGAGCGGCTGCCGGACTCGCTCGGTGCGCGTCTGCCCGCCGCCGTTGCGCGCGACTGGATCCGCGGCGACACGATCTACGGCTACTTCGTGCCCGCCGACTCGGCGGCCGCTGGACCAGTTGCCGAGGACAGCGCGCGCGTGGCCGCCGGTGAGAGGAGGCCGGCGGCGCGGAGCCCGGCGCCGGACGGGAGCGCGCCGCCGCCGGGGCCGCCGGGGGAAAGCGACGTCACCTCCTCCGTGCCGCCCCGGCCAGCCGCCGATTCGGGGGCGCGGCGCCCGCGGCGCGAACTCGAGCGGATCGTGGCGATTGGACCCGAGGGGCGCGCTCGCTCGGTGTATCGCCTCCGGGAGGAGGGCGACACGGCGTCGACGCCTGCAGTGAATTACATCATAGCGAACCGGATCACGCTGTTCCTGCGTGCCGGCGAAGTCCTTGAGATGGAAGCAGTTGGGCCAATTCGGGGTATTCACCTGCAGCCGACGAAGCCGAAGAACCAGCCGGAGAATTCCCCGGCGGGCGGGTCCCCGGTGGCCACGCGTTCCGAGCGAGCATGAACGAACGACTGCTGGAATTCGCGAGCACTCTGCGCATGCATGACGCCTCCGTGGCGCTCGCGCTGCTGGAGCTCGTCCGGCGCGCAGACGAGCAAGGCGTGCTCGAGCGGGGCGAGTGGCTGACCGCGATTCGCGCCGCCTACGACCGAGCGCTGCCGAGCGGCGGAACGGGCGCGACGGCCGTGTTCGACGAGACCATCTCCAGCGACGAGCTGGCACGCTATCTCGAGGAGCATGTGCTGTCCCGGCTGGCCGGACTCGGCCTGGCCGAGGGCCAGCCGGCGGGGAAGCAGTGGGAGCGCGTACGGCTGAACCCGGTGGTCTGGGCGGGGGTCGGCCCCCGCCGTGCCGAGGTGGTGGACGCGCTGGAGCAGGCGGTAAGGAACTTGCTCCAGGCGCAGGACCGGCGCACGGCGCCGGCGGAAATCCCGGCTGCGCACGAGCGGCGGGGCCCGGGCAGCACCTTGCGGGTCCGGGGGCTCGTGAAGGTGTACGGGAAGCGCAAGGTTGTGAACGAGGTTGAGCTGCGGGTCTCGCAGGGCGAGATCGTCGGACTGCTTGGTCCGAATGGTGCAGGGAAGACCACCACGTTCTATATGATCGTGGGTCTGATCTCGCCGAACGACGGCGAGGTCTACCTCGATGAACGGGAGCTCACCGACGTTCCCATGTACCGGCGCGCGCGCCAGGGGATCGGCTACCTGGCGCAGGAGCCGTCGGTCTTCCGCAAGCTTTCGGTCGAGGAGAACATCCTCGCGATTCTGGAGACGATGCGGCTGGGCAAGGCGGAACGGAAGCACAGGCTGGAAACGCTGCTCGACGAGCTGAGCATCAAGCACCTGCGCAAGGCGAAGGCGTATTCGCTCTCCGGGGGCGAGCGGCGCAGAGTCGAGATCACGCGCGCGCTGGTGAGCAACCCCAAGTTCATGCTGCTGGACGAGCCGTTCGCGGGCATCGATCCGATCGCCGTGCACGACATCCAGCAGATCGTGGCAGGGCTGCGCCACCGCGGCATCGGGGTGGTGATCACAGATCACAACGTGGAGCAAACGCTCGACATCGTGGATCGCGCCTACATCATGTATGATGGCCGGGTCCGCGTCTCGGGCACGGTCGCCGAGCTGGTGTGGAACGACGAGGTGGCCGAGATCTACTTCGGTCCCACGCTGACGGCGCGTATGCGAGAGCGCTACCCCAGACCGGCAGTCGTCGCATGACCATCCGCACCGGGATGTATCAGGGCACGCAGCTCCGGCAGGAGATGAAGATCAATCCACGCCTGTATCAGGCGATGGATCTACTCTACATGCCGTTGCTCGACCTGCAACAGCACATCAAGCAGGAGCTGCTGAACAACCCGTTCCTGGATCTGGAGGAGCCGGCGGTCACGGACGAGGAGGAGACCCCACCCGACAAGCAGAAGGAAAAAGAGAAAGAGAAGGAAAACGACGAGATCGACTGGGAGGAGATCCTGCTGGACGGTTTCGAGGCGGGTGGCCGCCGGGCCGAGTACGAGGAAAAGGAGTACTACGAGCCGGTCCCGGTCGAGACGCGCGACCTCGCCGACCATTTGCGCGACCAGCTCACGCTGCTGCGGCTCAGCCCGCGCCAGCTGCTGCTGGGCGAGGAGATCATCGGCAACATCGACGAGGACGGCTATCTCACCTGTGCGCTCGACGAGGTGGTCGACTCGCTCAACCGCTGGCTGGTGGACGAGGGCCAGTTCTGGGCGGAGTCGAGCGAAGACCTGAAGCCGTTCACGGTCGCCGACGGCGAGGCCATGCTGCGCATCCTCCAGGGCTTCGAGCCGGCGGGCGTGGGCGCCCGCGATTTGCGCGAGTGCCTGCTGCTCCAGCTCGCAGATACCGGCAAGGAGGACAGCCTGGCGTACCGCATCGTGCGAGACTTCTTCGACCAGCTCATCAACCACCGCTGGTCGGAGATCTCGAAGGAGCTCGCGATCACCCCCAGGGACGTACAGGAGGCGGCGGACCAGGTGGCCAAGCTCGATCCCAAACCGGGGCTCATGTATGCGGCGCCGGCGGACAACTACATCACGCCGGACCTGATCGTCGACAAGATCGACGGCGAGTACCTGGTGTTCCTGAACGACACCAGCCTGCCGCGGCTGAAGCTGTCGCGGGCGTACCGCGAGATCGCCAAGGACAAGAACAAGTTCAAGGGCGAGAACAAGGAGTTCATCTCGAACAAGCTGAACAGCGCCAACTGGATGATTCAGGCGATCGAGCAGCGGCGTCAGACGATGCTCAAGGTGATGAACTTCATCGTGGACCGGCAGCGCGGGTTCTTCGAGAAGGGCGTGCAGTACCTGAAGCCACTGACGCTGCGCGAGGTGGCCGAGGTCATCAGCATGCACGAGAGCACGGTCTCGCGCGTGACCAACGAGAAGTTCGTGCAAACGCCGCGCGGCGTGCTCCCGCTCAAGTTCTTCTTCTCGAGCGGCTTGTCGACCACCTCGGGGGAGGACGTCAGTGCCCGCGGCATCAAGGCGAAGATCCAGAAGCTGGTGAACGAGGAGGACTCGCGCCGCCCGCTCACCGACCAGGCGATCGTGAATATCCTGAAGGAGGAGGGGATCCAGATCGCGCGGCGGACGGTGGCGAAGTACCGGGACCAGCTGGGGATCCTGTCCGCGAGGATGCGCAAGCGTGTTTGAACTGCCGGGCTCGGGCTCGCGCTCGGGCTCGGGCTCGGACTGAGATCTCCGAGCCCGAGTCCGCGCTTGAGCCCGAGCCCGCAACAAATATGAAACAAGCCCTGCCCGCGCCGTCGCCCATCCCGCCGCTGCGGCTCTCGCCTTCGGCGAAGCGAAACTTCGCGGTCATCATTCCCGCCTACAATGAATCCGAGAACATGCCGGAGCTGGTGCGTGAGCTGCGCGCCACCTGGGAGCGGTTCGGGCTGGACGGCGACGTGGTGCTGGTCGACGACGGCTCGACCGATGACACGGCGGACGCGGCCTGGCGCGAGGCTGCGGGCTGGAGCCGGCTGCAGGTGGTGAGCCACCGGCGCAACTTCGGCAAGACCGAAGCGCTCTTGACGGGGGCAGAGCAGACGGAGGCCGAGTGGTTGATCTTGTACGACGCCGACCTGCAGCACGCGACGGACGAGATCCCGCGTTTCCTGGAGAAGTTGGACCAGGGGTGGGACATCGTGACCGGCCGGAAAGTGGGGCATTACGAGAAGGGGAAGGTGTCCCGGCTCTACAACTGGCTAAATCGCCGGCTGTTCGATGTGCCGGTCTCCGACCTCAACTCGATGAAGGCGTTCCGTCGCGAGATCCTGGAAGAGGTGCAGCTCCGGCACGAGTGGCATCGCTTCTTCGTGGTGCTCGCGTACGCGCGCGGCTTCTCCATCACCGAGATCGACATTGCGCTCTACCCCCGCCGGCACGGCACGCCGAAGTACTCGGGACGTGGACGCATCCTGATCGGACTGCTCGACCTGATCTCGGTGGCCTTCTACCTCTTCTTCGCGCGCAAGCCGCTCATGCTGTTCGGGCTGAGCGGCCTGGCGCTCGCCAGCCTGGGCGTGCTCGTGGGCCTCATCACGATCGTGCTGCGCGTGCTGCACGCCATGCCGCCGTTCGGGTTCCGCCCGCTCCTCTACCTGGTGATCTTGCTCGAGACACTGGGCTTCCTGCTCTTCGGCTTCGGCTTCCTGGCCGAGCTCGTGGCGCAGCAGCGGGCGG
>JACQPS010000271.1 GCA_016207445.1 Gemmatimonadota bacterium
CCGAAGCTGTGGCGCTGGGAGCGGCAGCTGGTCTGGCTCGAGGCGGCCGTCTTCGTTCCCGTCTTCCTCTGGGGCGCCGTCCTCTTCCTGCGCCCCCTCGTCGATTGAGATGACGACGCCGGCCGAGTCCGCCTTCGCGCGCAGGATCGGGCGCCCGCCCCGCGGAAACTTCGAGCTCTACTCCTGGTTGTTCATGCGTCTCTCCGGCGTGGTGTTGCTCGGCCTCGCCGTGTTCCACCTCTTCTGGATGCACATCGTCCTGGGCGTGGACAACATCGACTTCTCCGTCGTGGCCGAACGCTGGCAGAACCCGCTCTGGCGGCTCTACGACTTCTTCCTGCTCCTGTTCGCGCTCACGCACGGGATGAACGGGCTGCGCATCATCCTGGACGACTATCTGCGCCGGCCAGGTTGGCTGGTGGCCGCCAAATCGGTCGCGTTCCTCTGCTACGTGCTGTTCCTGGGCATGGGCGCCTACATCATCTTCACGTTCACGCCTCCCCCCGAGTTGGCCGCGCTGCCATGATCCACATGCACGTGTACGACGCGCTCGTGGTGGGCGGCGGCGGCGCGGGCCTGGCCGCCGCGCTGCACCTGACGCGAGGTGGGGGCGTGCGCGCCGCCGTGGTATCGAAGCTCTACCCGACGCGCTCGCACACGGGCGCGGCGCAGGGCGGCATCGGCGCGGCGCTCGGCAACCTGGAGGAGGACAGCCCGGAGTGGCACGCCTTCGACACGGTGAAGGGGAGCGACTATCTCGGCGACCAGGACGCGATCGAGCTGATGTGCGCGGAAGCGCCCGAGGTGATCATCGAGCTCGAGCACATGGGATTGCCCTTCTCGCGCACCGACGACGGCAGGATCGCGCAGCGGCGCTTCGGCGGACACACGCACCACTTCGGGCAGGGGCCGGTGCGGCGCAGCTGCTACGCCGCCGACCGCACCGGGCACATGATCCTCCAGACGCTCTACCAGCAGTGCATCAAGCACCAGGTCACGTTCTACGACGAGTTCCAGGTGCTCGATCTGGTGCTGGGCGAGAGCGGGGTCGCCGGCGTCGTCGCCTATGAGATCCGCACGGGCGAGCTGCACGTCTTCCGCGCGAAGGCCGTGCTGTTCGCGACAGGCGGCTTCGGCCGCATGTTCAGCGTCTCCTCGAACGCGTACGCCTTCACCGGCGACGGCCCCGCCATCTGCTGGCGCCGCGGTGTGCCACTCGAGGACCTGGAGTTCTTCCAGTTCCACCCCACGGGCATCTACAAGCTCGGCATCCTGATCACGGAGGGCGTACGCGGAGAGGGCGGCATCCTGCTGAACCGGGACGGCGAGCGCTTCATGGAGCGGTATGCGCCCACCATGAAGGACCTGGCCAGCCGCGACGTGGTGAGCCGCGCCATCTACCTCGAGGTGCGGGAGGGGCGCGGCATCGAGGGCAAGGACTTCGTGCACCTGGACGCGACGCACCTGGGCCGCGAGGTCATCGAGCAGAAGCTGCCGGACATTGCCGACTTCTGCCGCACGTACCTCGGCCTCGATCCCGCGCAGCGCCCGATCCCGATCCAGCCCACCGCGCACTATGCGATGGGCGGGATCCCGACGGACGTGGACGGCCGCGTCGTCGTCGATGAGAGAAACACGGTGCTGCCGGGCCTCTACGCCGCGGGCGAGTGCGCCTGCGTCAGCGTGCACGGTGCGAACCGGCTCGGCACGAACTCGCTCCTCGACCTGGTCGTGTTCGGCCGGCGCGCCGGACGGCACATGGCCGAGTACTGCCGCGCGGCCGAGCTGCCGCCCTTGCCGGGGGATGCCGCCGAGCCCACGGTCGCTACGGTCCAGCGCCTGCTCGAGAAAGGCGACGAGCCCGCCGCGCGCATTCGCGAAGAGATGCAGCACACCATGATGGATTTCGTTGGTGTATTCCGGGAGGACGCGGGGCTCCGCAGCGCGACGGCGAAGCTGCGCGAGCTCGCGGATCGCTACGCGCGCGTGCGCGTGCAGGACAAAGGCAAGTGGTTCAACACCGATCTCATGGAGGTGTGGGAGCTCGGCGCCCTGCTCGACATCGCGCGGGTCACCACGGCCTGCGCGCTCAACCGCACGGAGAGCCGCGGCGCACAGTCGCGCGAGGATCACCCGAAGCGCGATGATCAGAACTGGCTGAAGCACACGCTCGCGTACTGGCGCGAGGATGGGGAAGTGGAGATACGGTACAAGCCGGTGGTGGTCACGAAGTGGCAGCCGAAGGAGCGGGTGTACTAAAAGAGGCGGCACTCAGAAGGCGGCACTCAGAAGGCGGCACTCAGAAGGCGGCACTCAGAAGGCGGCACTCAGAAGGCGGCACGCGAGCAGCGGTGGTATGAATAGTACGTTTCGCATCCAGCGCTACAA
>JACQPS010000283.1 GCA_016207445.1 Gemmatimonadota bacterium
CTTCCGGGAGAACTGGCGCATTTTGCCGCCGGAAGCGGTGCGGGTGGCGGCTGCTGAGCAGAGCCCATTCGAGGACGATGGCAGGGCCGGACGGGCGGCGGCCGGTCCGGCGGCGGCGGGCGCGGCGGCGGCAGATGCAGCGGCGGCGGCCCGCCCGCGCCTGCGCGTGCTCGCCACTAGTGACCTGCACGGCTGGCTCGAGCCGACGCTGCCGTCGTGGTCGGGCGGCCGGCCGGTGGGCGGCGCCGCGACGCTCGCGGCCTACTTCCGCGAGGAACGCGCGGGGTTCGGCGGTCCGACGCTCCTGGTGGACGGCGGCGACGTGATGCAGGGCGGCCCGGTCTCCAGCCTCACGCGGGGGGAGGCGGCGGTCGCCTTCTACAACGCGGCGGGATACCACGCCGTGGCCCTCGGCAATCACGACCTGGATTGGGGCCAGGAGGTCCTGCGCGAGCGGCTGAAGCAGGCTCGCTTCCACTGGCTGGCCGCGAACGTCTTCGTCGCGGGCGCGGACACCGCGCCGTCCTGGATCCGCCCCACCGCGCTCGTGGAGGTCGACGGCGTGCGCGTCGGCGTGATCGGGCTCGCGCACGAGCGGACGCCGAGCATGTCGCACGCGGACGACGTAGCCGGGCTCGAGTTCCGCAGTGCGGCGGCCGCCGTGGACCGCTGGGTGCCCGAGCTGCGGCGGCGCGGCGTCGCTTTCGTCATCGTCGTGTCGCACCTGGGCGCGAACTGCGATGCCGGGTTCGACGCCTGTGCGGGCGAGGTTATCGAGACCGCCCGCAACATCCGGCAGCGCCCCGACCTGCTCATCGCAGGGCACGCCCACCGCATCATCCGGACGAGGGTGAACGGGATTCCGATCGTCGAGCCGGGCTGGGCAGGCGCGCGTTACGCCGTCGTCGACCTGGAGCGCGTCTCCGCGGACAGTGTGAGCGTCTGGGTGCGGGACTTCCCGACCACGTACAGCGACCGGGTTGCCCCGGACAGTGCCGTCGCCGCGCTGGTCGCGCGCTATCAGCGGGAGGTCGGCCCCAGGCTCGAGCAGGTCATGGCGACGGTCGCCGAACGGCTCCCCTACCGCAGCGGCGGCGGCGGCGGCCGTCCGGGGCAGTACGCCGAGACCGCACTGGGCCGGCTGATCGCGGATGCGCAGCGCGCGGCCACCGGCACGCAGGTCGCGATCATCAACAACGGCGGCATCCGGACCGATGTAGATGCGGGGCCCCTCACCTGGGGCGAGCTCTTCGCGGTGCTGCCCTTCCAGAACCAGCTGGTGCGGCTGAGGATCACGGGTGCGCAGCTGCGCGCCGTCATGGAGCACGCGCTGCGCATGCTGCCGGAGATCGACCTGAACGTGAGCGGCGTCACGGTCGAGTACGACCCCCGCCAGCCGGTCGGGCAGCGCGTGGTGCGGCTGGTGCTCGATGGCGAGGTCGTGCGCGACGACGCGACCTACTGGCTCGGGGCTCCCGACTTCCTGGCCGGCCGCGGAGACGGCTACACGCCTCTCGGCGACGCCCTCGTCCAGGAGAATACCGGCATCGTAGACCTCGACGCCGTCGCCGACTACCTGCGCCGGCTGCCGCAGCCGGTGCGCGCGCCAACGGCGCCGCGCTTCCGGGCCATCCCCTCACACACGGCCAACCCATGATCCACGTGACGAGAGAGCTGCTCGAGCAGCTGCCGAAGACCGACCTGCACGTCCATCTCGACGGCAGCGTGCGGCCGGAGACCATGATCGAGCTCGCGCGCAGGCACGGGAAGGAGCTGCCCGCCTGGGAGCCGGAGGCGCTGCGCGAGTACATGCACGTCACCGACGCGCGCAATCTCGTCGAGTACCTCGCGCGCTTCGACACGACGCTCTCGCTCATGCAGACCGCCGACGCGCTCGAGCGCATTGCCTACGAGCTGGCCCAGGACGCCGCCCGCGAGAACGTACGCTACATGGAGGTGCGCTATTCGCCGATCCTGAACGCGCGCGAGGGGCTGCCGCTCACCGAGGCCGTCGAGGCGCCGTTGCGCGGCCTCCGGCGTGCCGAGAAGGACTTCGGCATCCGCACGGGCGTGATCATCTGCGGCATCCGCAACATGAGCCCGGAGACGTCGCGGGACCTCGCGGATCTGACGGTGGCGTTCAAGGATCGCGGCGTCGTCGCCTTCGATCTGGCCGGCGCGGAGTACAATTACCCGGCCAAGAAACACAAGGATGCATTCTTCACCGTGATCAACCGCAACATCGCCACGACCATCCACGCGGGCGAGGCGTACGGCCCCGAGTCGATCCACCAGGCGCTGCACTACTGCAAGGCCAACCGCATCGGGCACGGGACCCGGTTGTACGAGGATCCGGACCTGCTCCAGTACGTGAACGATTTCCGCATCCCGCTCGAGATCTGCCTCACCTCCAACGTGCAGACGCGGGTCGTGCCCGGCTTCGACCAGCACCCGCTTCGCCTCTACTACGACGAAGGCCTGATCGTGACGCTCAACACCGACAATCGGCTCATGAGTGCCACGACGGTGACCGACGAGTACTGGCGCGCGCACCTCCACCTCGGCTTCACCTGGGACGAGCTGTGCGAGATCGCGGTCATGGGCTTCGAGGCCGCGTTCCTGCCCTACCAGGAGAAGGTGGCGCTGGTGGAGGAGGTGAAGGAGGAGATCGCGCAGATCACGGAGCGGGCGGGCGCCGGCAAGGCGGCGGCGGTCTCCTGACCGGCGCGGCGGAGATGGCTGTCTGCAAAAGGCCCCGGCAGTCGCCGGGGCCTTTTGCATTCGACCCGCGCATCTTGCGCGCAAACGCTCGCGCGCGGCTCAGAAGAAGTACTTGACCCCGATCTGCGCCTGGAACTGGAGCAGCAGGTTGGAGCCCCGGACGCCTTCCTTCGCGAATTGCGTTCGGGACGGCGTCGTGGCGTCTGCGCGCGGAACGCTGTACAGGATCCGGTTGGTCGCCTGGTCGAAGCCACTCACGAAGAGCAGGTTCCTGTTGGCGCCAAAGATGCCGTTGACGCGCCCCCAGCCGCAGGCGCCGTCGATCGGGTCCTCCTTCCGCTCGTCCTCGTCGCAGAGCAGCTGACCGATGCCGTTGACCACATTGAACATGTCGAGCTGCAACTCGAGCCGTTGTCCCTGGAACGTGTCGAAGCGCCGCGTCAGGCGCAGGTCGAGCTGGTTCGTCCAGGGGTAGCGGCAGGTGTTGCGCTCGACGATGCCGCCGACATGATCCCCGACACAGTCGTGCTTCGCCAGGATCGCGGCGTAGCGCGCCCGCTGGTCCGCCTCCGGATCGCTGCCGAACGTGGCCGGATTCAGCGGCACGTCCTCCGGCCGAAACACGAATGGACGATCGTTGAAGCTGACGCCGTCGCCGTTGATGTCACCGCTCACCTCGGGGGTCCATGGCCTGCCGCTCTGCAGCCGCCAGAACGCGGCGACATCGATGCCGAGCGGCAGCCGGCCGAACCCGGACACTACGAAGGTATGGTCGCGCTGGTAGTCCGTTCGCCCCCAGGACCGTTCGAAGTCGCCGATGCCGCCCAGATCGTTGGGCCCGAACTCGCCGACCGTGGGATCCCCGTGCAGCTCGCCCGCCGTGCAGCAGGAGTCCGAGATGTTATCCCAACCACGCGCGAAGGTATAGGAGCCCTCGAACCGCCAAGCCGGGCTGAATGCATAGCTCGCCCGGAGCGTGCCGATGATCGCCTCCGCCCGACCGTCGTTGAAGTTCACGAACACGTCGCCGAACCGGGTGTTCCGGCGGGCATTGGGCGCGTTGCCGCCACTCGGGTCGAAGACCGAGGCCGGCGTGAAGATGCGTCGCCCGCCTTCATGGTCGAGCGTGAACTGCGGGTCCCGCAGGTTCAGGTTGCGCACCGAGAACTCGTTGGTCGTGCGCGAGTAGAGCAGATCGAGCGAGATCCGGGCGCGGTCCGACAGCAGTTGCTCGTAGCCCAGATTCGCCTTGAAGATCTCCGGCAGCTCGAAATCCGGGCTCCAGGTGCTGTAGGTCGGCAACCCGGTGGCCCCGCTGCTCTCCAGGCATGAGATCGGATTATCCGCGCCCCCGCGACTCCAGTTCCGGTAGTCGACTACGGCGGGGGGTGCGTCCGGGTCGCCCTCCAGGGCCGAGCCGGCGCAGCTGAGCTCGACGATCGGGAGAACCGTCTGCATCACGTTTCCGCCCAGCACGAAGGGGACTCGCCCGTAGAAGTAGCCGGCTCCGGCGCGGGCCACCGCGCGCCCATCTCCGTAGACGTCGTAGGCGAGCGAGAAGCGAGGCGAAATGTTGTTGTCGTCGACGGGGGCCGATCCCGTAGGATAGCCGAAGGCACGCTCGACGTCGACCAGGCGGTCCGGATCATCGGCGAACGTCTCGTTGTCGTAGCGGACGCCGAGCGTGGCCGTGAGTTTCGGCGTCACGCGCCACTCGTCCTGGAGGAACACGCCCCAGTCGGCCACGTCGAACTCGGCCCGGGAGATGCCGCCGCCGAGCTGCATCGGGCGGATATAGAGCGACGGCCGGAACGCCGCGAAATCGTCCATGTTGTTGAAGAGGAACTCCCCGGCGGACTGCCGCCCGGCCGGCCCCGACATCGGCGCCTGGAACTGGTTCAGGATACGGGTGAACATGGCCGAGCCGCCCAGCTTCAACGTGTGCTGGCCGAACACATGCGTGAACGTGTTGATGAACTGGAACTTCCGCTCCTCCAGGTTGTTGTTGAACGCCACGAAGGTACCGCCGTAGCGGAGGAGATCATTCTGCCGGTGCCGCGCGGGCAGTCGAACCGACAGCGTCGGCCGGATGTCGCGCCCGTCGCGCGGCCGCTCCTCATTCGCCCACTGGAAGCGGAAGACGTTGTAGGTGCTCGGCCCCAGCACCGATTGGAGCTCCGCGACCAGCGAGTTCGAGACATCCTGGATCCGCTCGGCCCGGGAGAGGCCGTACTCGAAATCGAAGTTCGCGTTGAATTCGCGGTCGTTGGAAAAGTTCGAGTAGTTGTGCCGCAGCGTCAGCCGGTGATTCTGACTCAGGCTCCAGTCGATGCGGCCGAAGAGCGTGATCGCGTCATTCGTGGTCTCGAACGGCTGGAAGCCCGCCCCGGAATTCCCGACGCCGTACTGCTGCTCGAGGATCTCGAAGAACTGCTGCATCTGCTCTTCGAGCACGGCGTTCTCGCCGCTGCCGCCGGGCGCGAGCTCGGCCAGCGTGAGCGGGAGCTGCGGCTCGCGCCGGCGCTGGCCGTCCACCGAAACGAGGAAATGCGCCTGATCCTTCACGATCGGGCCGGACAGTCGGCCAGCGAACTGCTGCACTTCGTAGTCGGTCGTGAGGTCACGGTTGGTGGGCTCGATGATGAACGGGTCGCCGGTGAGCGCATCGCCGCGATAGTTCACGTACGCGGTCCCCTCCCACTCGTTGGTGCCGCCTCGCGTCACCACGTTGACGATGCCGCCCGAATAGCTCGCGTGCTCCACGTCGAAGCCGTTGGTGATGATCTGGAACTCGCGGATCGACTCGAGCGAGAAGACGAACGGAATGCGCGAGCCGCCCCGGTTCTCGCCGAAGAAGAGGTTGTTCGCGTCCACCCCATCGATCTGGACGTTGGTCCCGGACGGCCGTGCGCCCGCGAGGGCGAACTGACCCCCCGTCGTGACGTCCGGATCGGGAGCCACGAAGCCCGACAGGCCGATGAAATCCACGAAGTCGCGACCCAGCGAGGGCAGGGTTTCGATCTGTTGCTGCCCCACCAGCTGCACGACGCCGCCATCGGTCACGTCCAGGACCTGACGCTCGCCGATGACCTCGATGGCTTCCAGCGCGACCGCCTGGGTGCGCATGACGATATTGGCCGTGGACGTCTGGCCGATGGCGACCCGAGTAGGCGGCAGCGTCGTGGGCTGGTAGCCAATGACCTCCGCCCGGATCTCGTAGTGACCGGGAGGAAGCAGCCGGACGATGTAGATCCCGTCGCGGTCGGTGATCGCGCCGCGCTCGAGGCCGGTCTCCACGTTGCGGGCGACGACCGTGGCGCTGACCACGGGTGCGCCGGCCTCATCCGAGATGCGACCGCGGATCTGACCCGTCGTGACCACGTTCTGGGCCGCGAGAGGGGGCGCCCCGGCAAGAACCAGGATCACCGCCGCGAGGGCGAACTGGAGGCTGAAGTTGTTCGACATGGTCCTCTTCATCACGCTGCGGCGCGGAGCCGGGTGCCCCGCGCTCGTTGGCTCTCGGCCGCGGCTGGGCGCGGCGCCCCGAATCATTCGCACGGGACCTCCTGCACGTCCGCGAGGGATCGGGGGAAGAACTGTCCCGTGCCGCGGAAGTTGGCGGCGAAGCCGTTCATGCTGTAGCACTTGCCGACCGTGAAGATGGTGTTGAGCTGGGTGCGATCGGCCACGCCGTCGTCCACTCGCATTTCGGCCGCGCCGCTGCCGTCATCGATCGGCGCGTTCTGCACGTTGGTGACGCCAAACGCCCCCGTGAGTCTCGCCTTTTCGACCCGGACGAACCGGTTCTGCAGATCGTGCAGCGGGTCCGAGCCGGAGGCCGCGATTTCGGCCGTCGTGACGAGCCGAGGCGTCGGCACGGCCACGCCCTTGAGGTGGACGCGCAGGACGGGCCCCGTGATCTCGAATTGACCGTTGAAGACGGTGGTCGTGCCGGACACCTCGATGAGATCCCCCACCTCGATGCCCTTCCCCATGAGCGCGCTGCCGAAGATGAACAGGCCGGCCGTCTCGTCTTCGATATACGTGAAGTTGTTCTCGATTTGACCGGGGAAGGCGGTGACGATCCCCCGGACGACCACAACTTCGCCCAGCGGCTTCGTCTTGGCCTCCGCAATCGGAATGAGGCAACCCGGGCGCCCGTCGATGGACACGAACTGCGGCTCATTCACGAAGATGCTGACGTTGACTGGGTTGGCGCAGATGTTCACGCCCGCCGGGACCGTGCTCTCGTCGATGAAGAGGTCGTGCGTCCCGACCGGCAGATCTTCGATCAGGAACTGGCCGGACGCATCCGTCTGGGCCTGGCCGCCGGAGAAGGCGCTCGTGGTGTTGCGCTCCCGCACCTCGACGCCCACGCCGCTCACCGCGAAATCGCCGTCGGACGGATCGAACCGGCCATCTTCGTTGGCGTCGAAGAAGATGAAGCCCGCCAGGTCCCCGGTCCCGCTGATGTCGAAGGGCGGCGCCGGTTCGTCGTCGCAGGTGGCGCCGAGCGCCAGCAACGGTGTGAACGCGAGGGCGACCGTGACCGCGCGCCGCCGGATCACTGTTCGATCGAAGGGCATGCGATTCTCCCGGAATCAGAGCTGGATCAGGTCCGCGGTGCTGCGCGGCTTGAGCTGCGCCGTGGCGCTGAAGCTGCCGAGTATGCCCACGAAGTCGTAGCGCGCGCCCACCTGGAACGAGCTGCGGGTCAGCCCGGTGCCGGAGCCGGCCACGCGCACGGTCAGCGATTCGCCGGTCGAGGCGGTCACGGTAACGTTGAAGCTCGAGCCCGTGCCGCCCGGCACGCTCGTCACCGTAGCGTTCTCCAGCTTGGCCAGCTCGCCCTCGAAGGTGCGGGCGATCATCTGCGCCGCCGTCACGGTGCGCGGCGTCGGCACCGTCGCAGTGCCGAGGACCGTAACGGCGACGGAGTCGATCTCCAGCTCGCCGCCGAACTGATTCACGGTGCCGGCCGCACGCACGCGGGCACCCAGGTCGACAGTCACGGCTGTGCCGGACGGATTGAAGAAAGCCATGATGCCGCCGCTCGCGTCCTGGAGGTAGAAGACGCGCGTGCCGAAGGGGCCGGTGCCAACCGTGACCACGCCCTCGGCCGTCACCTTGGTTCCGATCGGTCGCGCTTTCACCTCGGCGATCGAGATCGCCGCGGAGGCGGCCTCCAGGTCGGTGGTCGCGCGCGGCTTGAGCTGGGCCACGCCGCTGAAGCTGCCCAGGATACCCGTGGCGTTGTAGCGGCGGCCGACCACGAAGCTGCTACGCGTCAGGCCCGTGCCGGCGCCAGCCACCCTGATCGTGAAGTCGGTGCCGGCCAGATCACGAGCCGCAACGTTGAAGCTGGCGCCCGTGCCGCCCGGGACGGAGATGATTTCCGCGTCGCTGACGCGGGCCAGCTCGCCCTCGAAGGTGCGGGCGTTGATCTGCGCACCCGAAAGAGCCCGCGGCGTGGGAACAGTTCCGGTGCCGAGCACGCTGACGGCCACGCTGTCGATCTCGAGCTCGCCGCCGAACTGGTTGACGGTCCCGACCACGCGGATGCTGGCGCCGAGGTTGACAGTCACGGCCGTGCCGGACGGATTGAAGAACGCCATGATGCCCGAGCTGGCGTCCTGCACGTAGAACACGCGCGTGCCGAACGGGCCGGTGCCGACCGTGACCACGCCCTCCGCGGCCACCTTGGTGCCGATCGGC
>JACQPS010000279.1 GCA_016207445.1 Gemmatimonadota bacterium
CAGGAACTCGTCGTCGATATCCTGCCCCATCTGCGTTAGCTTGAGCGAGACGTTGGCGCGCAGCCGGTCGGCGGCGATGCGGTCGAGCAGCCCGAGATAAATGTCGGCGGCGGCGCGCGCTTCCGCCCGGCTGCGCACCGACTCGCCCAGGTAGTCGAGGGAAACCGGCATGCCCGCCTGGTCGAGAGCGCGGGCCGCGCGGATCGCGTCCTCGGGTTTTTCGCCCGCCACGAAGCGGCGAGCCACCGTGCGCGCGCCGGGTGCGCCGCCCGCGATCCGGCGAGCCAGTCGGCTCTCGCTCAGGAAGAGCAAGCCCTCACGCAGCACTGCTCTCGTCCACGCCGCCCGCCCGGCGGCGCTGGATGGCCGCGTCCAGTTCGGCCTTGATCTGGAAGAGCGTCAGTTCCAGCGCGGCCGCGCGCGCTGCCGCGGCCGTGTCGCCGTGGGCCACGTCGCCCGATTCCAGGTGCTCCATGATGGCCACGCCGGTGTCGGCCCAGCGAGGAAAGATCAGGAAAGCGGCGTAGGGTCGGCCGGGGTCACCGGTCTCGTCCACGTCCACGGCCACGGAGTACGGCTGTCCATCGCTGCCCGAGAAGCCGGGCGGCCGACCCCATTCCTGCAGGTAGCCGCCCAGTGTGAGATCGGGCGCGTCCGCGTATTCTTGCATGGCGGGAAGCTACGAGGGGTGCCCGGGGCGGACAAGCGCGCGGGTGGCGCCGGCGCACGGCCGGGCTTAAGCTTGCGCGCATCGCTCCGGCCAGGAGGGAGAGGATCATGAGGGCGGCGGTCTTCTACGAGTTCGGCGGAGCCGACGTCGTGTGCATCGAGGACCTGCCAACGCCCGAGCCCGGCCCCGGCGAGGCGCTCGTGCAGGTGAAGGCGGCCGCGCTGAACCACGTCGACCTCTGGGTGCGGCGCGGCCTCCCGAAGACGAGCCTGCCGCATATCGGCGGCGCCGACATCGCCGGCGTCGTGGCGGCGCTCGGGCCCGGCGTGAGCAACCTGCGGCCCGGCGCGCGCGTCGTCGTCAATCCCTCGCTCTGGTGCGGGCGCTGCGAATGGTGCCTGCGCGGCGAGGAGAGCCTGTGCGTGGACTACCGAATCGTGGGCGAGCACACGCAGGGCGGATTCGCCGAGTACGTCGTGGTCCCCGCGGCCAACCTCTATCCTCTCCCCGATGCCGTCGAGTACGACGCCGCAGCGGCCGCGCCGCTCGTGTTCCTCACGGCCTGGCGCGGGCTCATCACCCGCGGCCGGCTGCGCGCCGGTGAGGACGTGCTCGTCACGGGCGCGTCCGGCGGCGTGAGCACCGCGGCGATCCAGATCGCGCGCCACGCGGGTGCGCGCGTGTTTGCCGTGACCACGACCGAGAATGTCGAGCGCGTGCGGCAGCTGGGCGCACAGTTCGTCTACGACCGCACGGCCGTGGACTACGCGCGCCAGGTCTGGGCCGATACCGCGAAGCGAGGCGTGGACCTGCTCTTCGACTCCGTGGGCGTGGCCACGTGGAAATCGAATCTGCGCGCGCTCGCACGCGGCGGCCGCCTGGTGGTCTACGGCGCCACCACCGGGCCGCTGGCCGAGACCGACCTGCGCAGGATCTTCTGGAACCAGCTCGAGATCATCGGCACGACCATGTCGAGCCGGGCCGAGTTCGAGACGGTCATGGAGCTCGTCTTCCGCGGCGAGCTGCGCCCCGTGCTGGACGTGGTCTGGCCGCTCGAGCGCGCGCGCGACGCCCACGAGCGGCTGGAGCGAGGCGAGCAGTTCGGCAAGATCGTCCTGCGCCCGTAGGCCGATCCCGATCCCGATCCTCATCCTCATCCCGATCCCGACGCCGGCCCGTTCGGCAACGGCGACGGACCAGGCCTCTGGCGTTACGGTCGCGTCCAGCGCTCGGCATCCCGCGCCCCGTACTTGTCCAGTACGCGCTGGAACGCCGCCTCCAGGTCCACTTTCTGCTCGTTCGCCAGCGCGATCAGCACGAACAGGATATCCGCGAGCTCGAGCGCCAGCTCCTGTTCGGCTTCGCCCGCCTTCTTCGGCTTGTGGCCGTAGCGGTGGTTGAGCTCGCGCGCGAGCTCCCCCACCTCTTCCACGAGGCGCGCGAGGTTGGAAAGTGGCGGCCAGTAGCCTCCGCCGGGCCCACGGATCCAACCAACCACGGCCCGCTGCGCCTCGGCGATGGTCATCGGTTCCTCCAGCGTCGCAGCGATTCGATCACGCCATCCACCTCGGCCTCCGCGTTGTCGAAGTGCTTGCCGTTTTGGAGATAACGCCGCGCGGAGCTTCCCTGGCGCCTTCGGACGGAGCGCGCAAGCTACCCGGCCACGGCGAGTTGGAGCAAGCGGTTGGTCTTGCGTCGGGCTCCGTTCCCCCTACTTTGTAGACGCCCGCCCACCTCCCCTGCGCCAAGCCCGAATGCTCCCGGCGGCGACGCCGGAGCGCGTGTGCTGCCTTCTATCTGCGGCCGGCGTATTTTGTTGCCTGTACGGTTGTTGCCTCGGCGTCGACGCCATCTGGTCCGACCGCCAGCGGGTGCCGGTAAAGCCGCGGCGACCTCGACCGTGAGCAGCGACGAACGCAGGAGATCAGGAGAACTTCCATGGTGACGATACGCACGCCCCGGCGGGGCAGCGCCCAGGCCCTGGTCGGGATCCTGCTCGTAGCCCTGGTGCTGATGGGTGCCCTCGCTTACGAGGCCGCCAGCACCGCGCGCTCCCACCGTGCCACCGCCGAGGCGGCGCTGCAGGACCACGCGGCCTTCGCGGTGTGGGAGTTCGCGCGGAACGCGGACGAGCAACTTTCCCGTCATTTCCTACAGTCACTTCGACATATACGGCGGCCCTCGGCTGCACCGCTCGCTGCTTGTCCCCTCCTACCGGTAATAACCGCGGGAGAGTTCCGGGAAGAGCCGGTGTGCTCTTACTTTGAAGTGGATCTCGAGGGTAAAACCGTTCAGACCCGCGGGGCTCCCGTTCCTGTCGAGCTGGTCGAGTGGATTCGCGCCACGATCCCGCACCATGCCCGTACGACGTACAACCCGCAGTGGGGGTTCGCGACGCTATTCACCAGGATCGGCAGTGCTCCCAACGGAGTCGTTTACTCAATCGGGCGCGAAGCGGCTGGTGAGACGAACGTTGTACATGGATTCGCGATCGACGTACCGAGGCTGGCTGCGATTCTCGGTAGCATCGTGGATCACTTCGCCTTGATTCCTCCCTCGTTGACGACTGATGGCAGTACCCGAGAATACTTGGTGGCGGAGGCCTCGCTGCCCAGCGGCGCCACGATTTACCGTTCGGGACCGCCGCTCGGCAGCTACAGGGCGAGTTACGACCTGGGCCCCCGGTTCGGCGGCCTCACGCTGAACGTGGCGCTGCGGCCGCTCGCGGCCGAGCAGCTCCTGATCGGCGGACTGCCGCGCTCGCGCCTGCCGTTCCTGCTGGGACTCCTGCTGTTGACGTGCGTGCTGGTCGGAATCGCATTCGTCCAGCTGCGGAAGGAAACGGAGCTGGCCCGGCTGCACGCCGATTTCGTGTCGGGTGTGTCGCACGAGCTGCGCACGCCGCTGGCCCAGATCCGGCTGTTCGCGGAAACGCTGTTGCTTGGCCGCACCCGTTCGGAGGACGAGCGGCGGCGCAGCCTGGAGATCATCGACAACGAGGCGAAGCGGCTCACGCAGCTCGTGGAGAACGTGCTGCTGTTCTCGCGCAACGGGCATGGGCAAGCCCGCATCACACGCGAGCCCTCGGAGCTCGCACGGCTGATCCAGAGCGCGACCGATGCGTTCGCACCGCTGGCGCGCCCGCGCGGCACCAGGTTCCGCGTCGACCTGGAGCGAGGCGTCCACGCATCCGTCGATGCCGGCGCACTCCGCCAGATGCTCCTGAACCTGCTGGAGAACGCGGTCAAGTACGGTCCGCCGAACCAGGAAGTGCTGGTCGGCATGGCGCTGTTCGGCGAGCGCGCCCGCATCTGGGTGGACGACGCCGGCCCCGGCATCCCGCGGCGGCAGCGGCAGCGGGTCTTCGAGCCGTTCCACCGGCTGGAGCGGCATTCGGGCTCCGTTGGCGGGAGCGGGATCGGCCTCGCCGTAGTGCGCGAGCTGGTGCGCCTGCACGATGGCCGCGTCTGGATCGAGGACGCACCGGGCGGCGGCGCCCGCTTCGTGTTGGAGATCCCCGGCGCGGAGCTGCGCCCGCTGCCGGACGAGCGCGCGTCTACGGGGGCGCCCGCCGTCGCCTGAGCACGAATGCCCCGCATCCTGCTCATCGAGGACAACCCCGACCTCGCGCTCGGTCTCCGCAATAACCTCGAGATCGAAGGCTACGAGGTGGAGGTTGCCGGCGACGGTGTCAGCGGCCTGGCCGCTGTGCGCGCGCGCTCGCCGGATCTCGTCGTCCTGGACCTGATGCTCCCCGACCTGGACGGGTTCCACGTCCTGAAAGCGGTGCGGGATGAGGGGCGTCGTGTTCCGGTCCTGATCCTGACCGCCAGGGGAGAAGAGGCGGACAAGGTGCGGGGGCTGCGGCTGGGCGCCGACGATTACCTCACGAAGCCCTTCGGCATCCTCGAGCTGCTGGCGCGCGTCGAGGCACTCTTGCGCCGAGCGGCGGAAGCCGCCGAACCAGCCGCCGCCGGCGGCGGCCTGGAGCGCTTCGGGCAGGTGGAGGTCGACGCCGCCCGCCGCACCGTGTCCTTGCGCGGCCAACCCGTCCGTCTGACGCCCCGCGCGTTCGACCTGCTGCTCGCGCTGCTCCGCCGCCGCGGCGCCATGGCCTCCCGCCGGGAATTGCTGCAGGAAGTCTGGGGACACCGCGGCTTCGTGCGCAGCCGCACGGTGGACACGCACATGGCCGAGCTGCGCCGGAAGCTCGAGGACGATCCTTCCCGCCCCCGTCACCTGCTGACCGTCCCCAAGCGCGGCTATCGGCTCCAGCCCTGAGGCCGCGCCTCGCGCTCGCCCTCGCCGTGCGGGCAGCATTTCCGTTCCGGCGTGTGCCTACCACGCTTTGACCCGTCTCTTACCGTTTCCTTACAGCATTCTTTCCAATCTTTGACCCTGCGGGCGCGGCCAAGTGCTACATTTGCATGGGTACGCCAATACGCTCTCCCTACCCCGCTCGCCGAGGTGGCGATGATCGCCGGTCTGCTGGCCAGACGCAGCGAGAGATTGGCGCGAGGCGTGGTGCACCGGGCCGCGCACGTGGCTGCGGCACACCACGGAGCACGCACGATCCTGCTCGATGCCCGCCGCGGCCGCTATTACGGGCTGGACGAGGTCGGAGGACGCATCTGGGAGCTGCTGGAGCCCGGCGCCTCGCTCGCGCGCGTTGTCGATACACTCGAGCAGGAGTATGACGCTCCCCGTGCGGTCCTCGCGGCCGACACGGCCGCCCTGCTCGCCCGGCTCTGGCGCCGTGGGCTGGTCGGCGTGGAGACATGAGCGCGGCCGGCCGAGCGCCAGCACCGTCATACGGAGCGTGTGCTGCCACTTTAGCCGCCACGTTTATCGGCTTGCGACTCGTCGGCCTCGGACGCTGGCTCCGCTGGTCCAGCCGGTGGACGGGGAAGGCGGAGGATTCTAGGCAGGAGCACGGCGCCATCAATGCGACCGTCCGCCGGGTGGCGGTAGTCGCGGCTTTTTTCCCCGGGCGCGCGCTCTGCCTCGAGCAGTCCGCCGCCATCCATCTGCTGCTGCGGCGCCGCGGGATTCCCGTCACCTTGCGGCTGGCCGTGAAGCCGTACCCGTTCAGCGCGCACGCCTGGGTGGAGCTGCGCGGCCGCCCTGTCAACGAGCTGGAAGAGGCGGTGCGCGGCTTCGTGCTGCTGCCCGAGCTCGGCGGCTGAGCCGTGTTCGTCTGCGGCGTCAGCCTGAACGGCGGCCCGACGGCCGCAGCCGATCTGTTTCAGTACCTCGCGCGCCTGCCCAGGGAGAAACGCGAATCGATGCGGCTCGTTGCATCGGGTTCGTTCGCGGCCGCCGTCGCTGAAGGCCGTGAAGCCCGGCGCCCGCTGCTGCGCCGGTGGGGCCACCTGGTGGGGGTGGGCGATGTGCGCCTCGACAATCGCGCCGAGGTGACCAGGTGGTCCCGCCAACTCTCTCGCGATGCGTGCGATCTCGAGGTCGTGCTGGCCGCCGTCGCCGCGTGTGGCCCGGAGTGCCTGACGCAGCTGGCCGGCGATTTCGCCCTTGTCCTCTGGGACGCCTCGACCCACCGCCTGGTGGCCGTGCGCGACGCGCTCGGCGTCCGCTCGCTCTTCTACCGGTCGAGCCCGAACCTGCTGGTGCTCTCGTCCTCGCTGAGCGCACTCTCCGCGGACGAACGGTACGACGCCGAGTACATCGCCGATTTTCTGGTCTCCGGCGCCTCCACGCCCCAACGGACCATCTGGGCGGGAACGAGTGCGCTGCCCGCGGGCACCATACTCATCCAGCGAGGCACCGTTCGGTCCTTCCGCCGCTACTGGTGTGCGGCGGATTTCCTGCCAGAGCAACGCGTCGACGAGCCCACCGCGATCGAGCGGTTCCGGGAGCTGTTCACAGATGCGGTTCGCTGTCGCATCGGCGACCAGGGCACCTGGGCCCAGCTTTCGGGCGGTCTCGACTCCTCCTCGATCGTGGCCACGGTCCAGTCGCTCCGGGAGGATGGGCGTGTCGCGCATGGCCTCGCGGGCACGGTCACGGTTGTCGATGCCCTGGGCGAGGGTGATGAGACGGCGTTCTCCGACCTGGTCGTGCAGCGGTTTCAGCTCCGGAACGAGCAGATCGCGAATCACTGGCTCTGGCAAGAGGATGGGCGGCCGCCGCTCACGGAGGAGCCGCGCCTGTGGTACCCCTTCTTCGCCAGAGACCGCCGCCTCTACCGGACCGTGGCCGACGCCGGCGGCTCGGTGCTGCTGAGCGGCCTGGGCGCCGACCACTACC
>JACQPS010000278.1 GCA_016207445.1 Gemmatimonadota bacterium
CGTTCCCACAGCTTCCAGTTGCGGCGCAGCTTCTCGACCACGTCCTCGTCCTGCTTCACCGTGATGAGTGCCCCATCCGGGCACACCTCGACACAGAGATTGCAGCCCTTGCAGGCCTCGGGGTTCACCGTGATGGACAGCAGCCCGCCCGCTCCCGCCTGCCTCGCCTCCGGCGCGTCGAAGAACGGCGCCGTCTTGGCCAGCGGAAAATCGGCGAGCATGGCGTAGACGCGTGCGAACTCGGCATCGAGCGCGGCGCGGCGCTCGGCGTCCCAGCCCAGCTTCTCGACCACGCTCGGGTAGGCCGCGGTCAGGACCTTCGCGAAGGTGGTGAACGGAACGCCCTTCAGGATGCGCCGGCATTCGCGCGCGAGCTGCTTCGAGACCTGGCGCATGCGCGAGAGCGGCTCGCCCTCGCCGGCCGCGGCCATGGCCGCATCGAGGATCTGCTCGACGGTGTTGACCACGCCGGGAATCGCGGAGTCCGGGCACTGCGTCCAGCACTGGGCGCACCCCGTGCACTTGCTCGCGATGAACTCCGGAACCTCGAAGCGGATATCCGTCATGTCGCGGATCGCGCTACTCGCCGCCGGCATCGCGCTGATCGCGGCGAACGGGTCCGCGATGCCATCGCCGCCGGTGCGGTAGAGGAAGCAAACTTGCTCCCAGAAGCGGCCGGGGTTGCCGATGCCGGGGCCGGCCAGGGGCGTATCCAGCAGGCGCGGCATCGCCGGCAGTGCGCGGGCATCCGCGACCGAATCGGCGAAGGCCTGGGCATCGAGCGGCCGCACCTCCTCGAATCCGCGGCGGATCACGCGCAGGTTGTCCTCGACCACGCGCGCGCCCAGGTGGCCGAACTTCTTCTGGAGCTGAGCACGAATGCCCTCGAACAGCTTCTCCTCCGTCAGCCCTTCCCGCTCGAGCAGCGGCGAGACCTTGAAGAAGGCCCCCAGGAACGCCGCGCCCTGCATGCGGTAGCGGAGCTCGGGGTCGGACGCCTCCGCGGTCGCGATGCGGAACGCGTCCAGGGAATAGACGTGCAGCTCCTTCGAGCGAATCTCACGCTGTGCCGCCAGCGGCAGCGATTTCCACAGCGCCTCGGGCTCGAGGTCGCTCTGCAGCACGAACACGCCGCCGGACCGCAGTCCCTCGAGCGGGTTCGAGTGCCGGAACACGTTCGGGTCGGGGGAGAGCACCACGTCCACGTGTCGGAGCTCGCAGTTGACGCGGATCGGCTCGCGGGCGAGCGTCGCATAGAACGTGGTGGGCTGCCCCTTCTTCTCCGAGCCGTACTTCGGGTTCGCCTTGATGTGCAGGCCCAGCAGCTCGAACGCGGTGAGGCAGAGGTTCTTGCCCATGGTGATGGCGCCCCACCCGCCCACGGAGTGGATCCGCAGCGATGTCGAATCCGGCGGCATGACGTCCGGGTCACCCGCCGGCGCGAGTGCCAGGTCGGCGAGGTGCGGGTAGTGCTCCAGCAGCTGCTCCTGCCAGATCTGGAGCTTGGGCAGCCGCGTGTCCGGCCGGACGAACTCGATTCCCAGGTAGAACTGCCGATGGCCCGCGCCGGCCTCGACCATGTTCTCCACCGCGGCCACGAGGTCGGCGGGCTGGAGATCGCGGCTCCCCATGCCGAAGCAGCCGGAGTAGAAGTGCGGCACGTCGTCGATGTGCAGCGCCGGAACCTTCGTGTGCGGCAGTGCGACGCCGCCGCCTTTCCGCTGCCCGGCGCTGCGACCGTCGCCGTTCCCTTTGCGCGCGGCGAGCGCGGCGCGCCCGTTCTCGATCGCCTGGAGCATGGCGGCTCGCATCTCGCGCAGCAGCGGCGGGTCCGCCGCGAGCGGCTGATCCGTGCGCTCGAGCACCGCCACGCCTTTCTTGCCCGCGAGCAGCCGCGTGACCAGGTCGGCGGGGAAGGGACGGAACATGGTCAGGTCCAGCACGCCGACCTTGAGGCCGCGCGTGGCGCGCAGGTGATCGGCCACCGCCTCCGCATTCGCCACGACGGAGCCCTGCCCGGCGAGCACGTACTCCGCATCCTCGAGCCGGTAGCCGGACGCGCGCGCGTACAGGCGGCCGGTCAGGGCGGCGAATTCCTGGAGCGCCTGGTCCGCCAGCTCCGCCACGTGATCGAAGTAGAACGGCCGCTGCGCCGCCACGCCCTGTGCATAGCTGTCCTGGTTCTGCACCACGCCGAGCATGGCCGGGTAGTCGAGATCGAACATCTCGGGGATGCGGCGGCGCTTCGGCCCGAACACCAGCCGCTGCGAGGGTGTGGGCGAGTCGATCAGGTCGGCCGGATCGCCGAGATACGTACGCACCAGCTCGGGCTCCGGCAGCCGGATGGACTCGATCACGTGGCTGGTCAGGAAGCCGTCCTGCGCGCAGACGCCCGGGTTGAGCGAGAGCTCCGCGATACGGTGCGCGATCAGAGTCAGGTCCGCCGCGCCCTGGACGTCCTTCGCGAACAGCTGGAAGAAGCCGGTGTCGTCGATCGCGTGATAATCGTCGTGCCCCGCGTGCACGTTCAGCGCGTGCTTGGTCATGGCGCGGCACGCCACGTTGAGCACGTAGGTCAGCCGCTTGCCGACCGCGGGGTACAGCGACTCGTGCATGTAGGCGATGCCCTGGCCGCTCGAGAAGTTGGTCGCGCGCAGCCCGGCCATGCTCATGCCGGCCGTCACCGCGGCGGCCGCGTGCTCGCCCTCGGGCTCGAAGAAGAGGAGACGCCGCCCGAAAACGTTCGGCTTGCCCTCCGCGTACGCGACCGCCCATCCCTCGCCCATCTGCGTCGAGGGCGTGATCGGGTACGCGCCGGCACCCTCGCTCGCCGCCGTTTCCATGGCGACGACGGCGCCGCTCCCGTCCATGGCTTCGGCAACCCCGGGATACGGAGGCGCCGCGGGGCGGGAACCCATCGGGGACTTCAGCTTGAGCTTCATGCGCGCGCACTCCCTGCGAGCGAGCGTTCCAGCGGGAATTGAATGCCCTCGAGCCAGACGATGGCGGCGGTGGGGCACCGGCTCGTGGCCTTCGGGTCCGCCAGCTCGATCTTCGAGTAGTCGATCACGGCCAGACCGTCCTCCATGTGGATGAGCCCGGGCGCGGCATCCTGCACACAGCGCCCACAGGCGTTGCACGCCACGCGGCACAGGGCCTCGACTTCTTCCCCGGCGAGGAGGCTCTTGCACTGGACCAGCAGATGATGGTCGAGCGGCATGATCGTGAAGAGGTCCTTCGGGCATGCGGTCACGCAGTCGCCGCACGCCGTGCACTTCTCCGGAATCACGACCGGCAGCCCGACGGCGTTCATGACGATGGCGTCGAAGTCGCATGCGTCGGCGCAATCGCCCAGCCCGAGGCAGCCCCAGGTGCACCCCTTGCCGCCGGACGCGACAGCCGCGGCCGCGGCACAGGTCGGATAACCGCGATACTCCGCCTGCTGCATCGCCACGTCCACGCCACCGGCGCAGAGCAAACGCGCGACGCGCTTCACCGCCTCGCCCGCGGCCACGCCGAGGTAGTCCGCAACGTCCTGGATCGCGTCGTCGTTCATGACCGTGCATGCGGCGGGCTGCGTCCTGGCGCCGACCAGGGCTTCGGCGAACGCGCGGCATCCGGCGTAGCCGCAGGCGGCGCAATTGGCGGCCGGCAGCATGCCACTCACGGCGTCGATGCGAGGATCCTCCCAGACCTTGAGCTTGCGGTCCGCCAGCGCGATGAAGGTGGCGAAGACCAGGGCCACGCCGCCCAGGATCGCCACGGCAGCGAGCAGGGCGGCGGTGCTCATTCGCCGACTCCGGTCAGGTCGGCCTCGGCCAGTAGCCAGGCGGCCAGCTTGCCGGCGGGATCGGCGGCCGCGGCTGCCACGCCATCGGCCGCAGCTCCCGGCGCGGGCGGCCCCGTTGCCTCTGCCGGTGTGCGCGCGAGCGCTTCCAGTTGCCGCAGCTCTTCCGCCTGCTGCGCCGCGCTCACCCCGCCGATGGCGCGCGGGGGAGCGGCTGGAATCGGCTGGAGCAGCCGGAGCCGTTGCCACAGCTCGGCTCCGGAGACCGGATCGTGAAGGAACTGCGCGGCCGTTTCAGGCACGAGCGCGCCGATCGCGGGGCCCTGGAATTTGCCGAGCCGCTGGAGGGTGCTGGCGTCCGCGCTCTGCAGCACCAGCACGCCCGGCGTGATCAGCCTCAGCAGCGGCGCGGGCGCCGCATCCCCGCGCACCAGCAGCACGATCTTCTGGCAGCCGTCGAGAAACTCCGCCAATCCCGCCGCCTGCAGCTCGCGGCCGTCCACGTCCACGATCAGGGGAGGCGCGATCTTGCGTTCCGCAGCCGTCCAGTTCCGGAACTCGAGCGAGCCGAACAGCCAGGCGTGCTGGTCGGGCACGAAGCGGCCGGTCCGCGCGAGCCGGACGGCACGGGCGGCGCCGAAGGCGCGCCCCGCCTCGGCGAGCGCTGCGGCCACGGCGTCGCGGAGACTGCCCCCGTCCTCCAGGCGCAGGTGGAAGAGATCGTCGCCCCGTCTGGCCAGTTCCGCGAGCGCATCGCGCGCGCGCGACAGCACGCCGCTGATCGCGGGGTCCGTCGGCTCGCACCCGGGGAGAACGGCCGCCAGCCGGTCCGCATCGATGCGCGCCGCGCCGAACGGGCCGAGCTCGGCGCGCAGGCGCCGCGACCGGCCGTCGCTCGCGCTGCCGTGCGCGGCCAGCTCGGCCGTCACCTGCTCCAGCGTGGCCGCCAGCGCCGCGCGAAACGCCTGCGCCGGCAACTCCAGCGCGTGCCGCGCGGCCTCGAGGCGATCGTCAGACGGCATAGCGGTCGAGCTCCTGCTCGAGCAGTCGGATCCGTTCCGGGGCGCTGCGCGCCGGTACGCGCCGCACCTCCTCGTAGCGCTCGCGGCTCTCATCCCGAAAGAACACGCCCAGCCGGATGCGGTCGTTCGCCGCGGCCAGCCGCCTCGCTTCGTTCAGGTCGCGCGGGTCGTGCGGCCGCTGATGCGTGTAGAGCCGCTCCAGCTCCGGCACGCGCACGCCGTCCTCGTGCACCAGGAATTCGATGAGGTCCCGGTCCCGTACCGCATCCTGGAACAGCTCCGGCGCGTAGACCGGGCAGCGCTGGAGGATGCGCACGAACGCGAAGCCGCGGTGGTGGTACGCGGCCCGGATCGTCGCGTACAGGTGCGCCGGCACCCATTCCGCCGTCTGCGCCACGAACGACGCGTTCGTGATGCCGAGCGTGGCGGAGATCGGATCCAGCGCCGGCAGGTAGCTGCCGTACGGCTGGGTATTCGTGGGCATGCCACGCGGCGTGGTCGGCGAGGTCTGGTTCTTGGTCAGCGCGTACACGCTGTTGTCCAGGAGCAGCGCGACCATGTCCAGGTTGTAGCGCACCGCGTGCAGCCAGTGCCCCGCGCCGATCGAGCAGCAGTCGCCATCCCCCATGACCACGAAGACGTGCAGGTCCGGCCGATGCAGCTTGATCCCCGTCGCGACCGGCAGCGCGCGACCGTGCAACCCGTGGAAGCCGTAGGCGTGGACGTAGTGGGGAAACCGACTCGAACAGCCGATGCCGGACACGAACACGGTCTGCTCCGGCCGCAGCTGCTCGGCCGTGAGCAGGCGCTGGGCCGCGGCCAGGATGGAGTGATCGCCGCACCCGGCGCACCAGCGCGGCAGCGCGCCCTCGTAGTCACCGATCTCGAAGGTGCGCTCGTCCTCGTTCAGCCACGCCAGCAGCGAGCACGCGGCCCCGGTCACGATGCCTCCTCCTGCGGCAGCTTCTGCACGATCGCCTCCAGGATCTCTCCCGGACGCAGCGGCTGGCCGTAAATGCGCGTCCAGCAATCCACGTCCACGAGGGTCTGCGCCCGGAGCAGCCACGCCAGCTGGCCCCGGCGCCGGTTCTCATCCGTGATGAACGGATCGTCAGGCTCGTCGCTGTAGTTGATCTCGACCGTCATGACCTTGCGAAAGCGGCAGAAGATGTCGGCGATGCCCGGCTCCATGGGCGAGAGGAACCGGAG
>JACQPS010000031.1 GCA_016207445.1 Gemmatimonadota bacterium
AGAGGCAACTCGTGGTCGATCGGCCCGAATTCGAGCGCTGGCGCGCGGCCGCCGAGGGTGCGCGGCAGGCGGCCGAGCAGCAGTCCGAAACCGCCCTGCACAACTGGGCCTGTTTTCTCGCGGAGCAGGCCGCTCAGCTTGCCATGAAAGGGCTGCTGCACGGGGCAGGCGCCGGGGCGTGGGGGCACGACCTGGTGGTGCTGGGCGACGCGGCGCGCGCGGCCCTGGGCGAGGCTGCGCCCGCCGAGGTGGTGGTGGCACTGCGTCGCCTGTCGCGGCATTACATCCCGGCGCGCTATCCCGACGCGCATCCGTCGGGGCCGCCCGGGGCGCACTACGGTGCCGAGGACTCGTCGCAGGCGCTGGCCGACCTGCGCGTGGTGCTCGACTACGTGGATGCCCGCTGGCGAGCGCTTGCTGGGGAGACCGAAACGCATGGGAGCTGAAGCGGTTCTGGCGCGGAGAAAGGCGGAGCGGGACGAGCTGCTCGGACGCGCGCGCGCGTTCGCGGCCGCCCTCCCTGCGCGGCTCGGCCTGCGCGCCGTCGTGGTCATCGGCTCGGTGGCGCGCGGCGATTTCAACCTGTGGAGCGACGTCGATGTGCTCGTGATCGCCGACCGCTTGCCGGAACGCGCGCTCGAGCGGCTCGATACGCTTGGAGAACGGCCCGCGCGCGTCCAGCCGATCGCCTGGACGCCCGCGGAATGGCGGGCCGAGCGCGCGCGCGGCAACCCGATGGCGAAAGAGGCGCTGGAGCGCGGCGTGTGGCTCGTGGGTTCCGCGGACCAGCTGGCGGCCGACTGATCGCTCCCGGACGCCATCCCTCTCGGTCCCGGAACGGGATAGGGATCGGGATGGGGATCGGGATCGGGCCAATGGCGGAATCCCTGATCCCGCCTTATCTTACTCGCCATGGACATCCCCACCCAGCAACTCATCCAGCGCGGCAAAGAGGCCTTCGCCCGCCGCGACTACGTGGCCGCACTCGCGGATTTCCGTGAGATCCTCGAGAAGAACCCGAAGTTCGCCGACATCCGGCACCTGATGGGGCTGTGCCTCAGCTTCCTCGGGCAGCCGGAGGCGGCGCTCGAGGAGTTCGACCGGGCGCTCGAGCTGAACGAGGGCTACGTCGAGGCGCACCTGAACCGCGCCATCACGTTGAACGAGCTTGGCCGCTACGACGAGGCGCAGGAGTCGTTCGAGCGCGCGGGCCAGCACGAGCGAACGGCGGGCCGGTTCCCGGCGGCGATCTCCGCGCGGCTCGCGAACGCGCACGCGTCGCTGGGGGATCTGTACATGGAAGCGCATGCGCCAGCAGACGCGGCGGCGCAGTACCGGACGGCGCTCGAGATGCGGCCACGCTTCCTGGACATCCGCAACAAGCTGGGGCAGGCGCTGCTTCAGCTGGGCGATCTGGACGGCGCCGAGAAGGAGCTCAAGGGAGCGCTCGAGGGGAATCCCCGCTTCCTGGTCGCCCGCCTCAACCTCGGACTCGTGTACTACCGCAAGGGCGATCTCGACCGCGCCACCCGCGAGTGGGAGCAGTGCCGCGACCAGGCGCCCGAGAATCCGCAGGTCCGTGCCTATATTGCCATGCTGGGCTCCAGCGCGGTGCCACACGACCATGGCGATTAGTCTGGACGCGGCGACGCGGAGACGCGGCGGCGCTGTGGGCGCCGACACGGCGAGGGACGCTCTCACCCTCGCCGTGTTCGTTCTCGCCGCTGTTTCCGCCTGCGCGGGTGGAGACGACGCCGTCGCCCGCGGCGACCGGGCCTGGGCCGATGCCGACTACCCCGCCGCGCTCGCCGAATACCGGCTCGCCCTGCGCGAGGGCAGTCGCAATCCCGAGATCGTCGCCAGAGTCGCGCACGCGTACGCCGAGGTCGGCCGCTTCGAGGAGGCGCGGCAGGCGTACGAGCGCTTGCTCGCACGCTCGTCCGAGTACGTGGACCAGGCGGTCTACGATTACGTACGTCTAGCCCAGCGCGCCCTCGAGCGAGGCGACCGCTTCGGCGCGGCGGGGGCGGTCGAGGCGGCACTGGCGCTCCGACCCGGCCTTCCCCTCGCGCAGCTCGCGCCGCCGCTCGCCCGCTACTACCGCGACACGGGCGACCCCGAGCGCGCGCTCGGGCTCTACGAGCAAGCGCTGGCGCAGCTTCCCGCGGACTCCGCCCCCGCGCTGCTCTTCGAGATGGCGCTGCTGCTCGAGGGCGATGGCAAGTGCGGCGACGCCGTCGCCTACTACGAAGCGTACCGCGAGCGTCTGCCCAGAGGAGCCCATGCGCGCGAGGCCAGGTGGCACACGGGGAACTGCGCCTTCCAGCTCGCGCAGCGTGCGCACGAGGAGGGCCGCCTCGGCGACGCGCTCGGCCACGTCGCCACCGTCATTGGCCTGGGCGTCCCCGAGGATAAACTGGACGAGGCCTGGTTCGAGCGCGGCGAGATTCTCTTCGAGCTCGGGCGCAAAGAGGAAGCGCTCGAGGCATACCAGCGCGTGCTGGACCTCACCACGGCCCGCGGCGCCCAGCTCGGCGTAAAGGCGGAGCGCAGGATCGAGCAGATCCGGTTCGGGAGCTGAGCGCCTCTTTGCAAG
>JACQPS010000299.1 GCA_016207445.1 Gemmatimonadota bacterium
GAACGGCCACCGCCAGTTCCTCATCACCTCCCCCGCGCGTCAGACGGTCACCATCACCGCGCGCGACGAGCGCCAGACCCACACCACCACACCGCAGCAGGTCACCCTGCGCACCGGCACCACTGCCGAAGTGACGCTGGGTACATAGGCGGGGCGCTCCCGCCCTAACTCTTTGGCGCACCTTCCGTTACGCGCCAGGTTCCGCTATATTTTTCCATTCAAACAGATGTTTGTGGCCGGCGCTGCCGCCGGGCACACCCCGCGACCCGGCGGGGCAGGAAGCCATCACACCCTAAGCCGAAGGGAGACGCGATGCTGCGAGGAATCCCCGAGGTCTGGGCGCTGTATGCTCGAGTGCGGCGGCCGGCCGTGAGAATGTTGGTAGCATTGGGGCTGCTGCTTCCGGCGGCGTTGCTCCTGGAGCGAGTAGAGCCGCGGGCGGCAGTGCGGGCGGCGGCGCCGGCAGCTGCGGAGCAGCCGCTGGCGGCGAAGCTGGCGGCCGCGAAGTCGGAGGAAGGTCCAATTGCGCGGCTGTGGCATCGCGCTGCGGAGGAACGCGAGCGGCGTCAGGCGGCGGCGACGTACGCGCGCCGGTTCGACATCCCGGTCTTGCTCGCGGCGGAGATTCAGTCGGCGGCGCTGGCGGAGGGGATCAGCCCTCGGGTGGCTTTCGGGCTGGTTCGGACGGAGTCGACATTCCGTCGCACGGCGGTTTCGTACGCGGGCGCGGTCGGGTACACGCAAGTGCTGCCCTCGACGGCGCGCTGGATGGAGCCCGGGATGACGCGGGGAGCCCTGTTCGAGTCGGGCACGAACCTGCGACTCGGCTTCAAGTACCTGCGGTACCTGCTGAACTACTACGACGGCAACGTGCGTCTGGCGCTGACCGCCTACAACCGCGGGCCGGGCACCGTGGACCGACTGCGGCGACGCGGCCGCAACCCCGAGAACGGCTACGCGACGAAGGTGCTGGGCTCGTGAACGGCAGGGATCAGGGGTCAGGGATCAGCTGTCAGCGAAAAGCGCCGCGGGTGCGTCCGGGCGCTTTCTCGTTTGCACGCGGATCGGCTGAACGCTAACGCCTGGCCCCTGACCCCTGACCCCTGCCGCTAAGATGCCGTCAGCAGCTTTCCGGCCCGGATGACGCCGATCGCGACTTCCTTGCTGGGCGTATCGCCGTTCTCGTCGAAGGCGATGGTGCCGGAGACCCCCTCGAACGCCGGCACCCCGTTCCCGACGCCAGCAAGGTAATCGCGCACCGCGCGGCGGTCGGTGCCGACCTCGCGCACGGCGCGGACGAGGAGCTGGATCGCATCATAGGTCATGGCCCCGCGGTGATCCGGCAGCTCGCCGTTGTAGCGCTCCGTGTACTCGCGCACGAACCGCTGGGCGGGCTCCGTGGCGCGGTCGGGAAGAAAGGCGGAGCTGACGAAAACGCCCTCGGCCACGCTGCCCACATCCTTGAGCTGCGTGAGACCATCGCCGCCGAGCACCGGCCCAGTGTACCCGAGCTGCCTCGCCTGCTGGAGGATGGTCTGGCCGGGGCCGCCCTGGCCGGCGATGACCAGCACGTCCAGGCCGTTGCGGAGGGCGCGCTCGAGGTAGGGGGTGGTCAGCGCCGGGTTCTCCTGGAGCAGGCCGGGCAGATAGGGATCGCGGCCAATGATGGTCCCGCCCAGGCGCTCGAAGGCGCTCGCGAAGGTCTGGAGGACGCCGCGGCCGTAATCGTCGTTGGCGTACAGGATCGCGGCACGGCGGCCGCGCAGACGAGTGTAGGCCCACTCTGCCAGGGCCGGGCCGTGCTGGAGGTCGCTGGGGCAGACCCGGAAGGTCCAGGGCCCGGCCTCGGTCACGAGCGGACTCGAGGACGCCGGCGAAATCTGCACCACGCCCCGCGTTTGGTCGTTGTAGATCTCGGCAGCCGCCAGCGTGGCGGGGGAGTTCACGTGCCCCACCACTGCCACGACGTTCGTGTCACGCAGGATCGCTGCGACTTCGATCGCACGCTCGGCATCGGCGGAGTCATCCATGATAATGAGCTCGATGGTGCGGCCGTTGATGCCGCCGGCGCGGTTGATCTCGTCACGCGCCATTTCCGCCGCGAGCCTCATGGATCGCCCGTTGGCGAGGTTCACGGGGCCGGCGATTCCAATGTAGACCGGGCCGCGTTCGCCCATCCCGCACCCGCCCAACAGGAGCGGGAGCGCCAGGAGGGCGGCCCGAGTGCGCTGGCTGATCATGCGTCCTCCGGTACGGTGAGACCTGGTCCGGCCGAGCCGTGAGGTTAGCCGAGAGCGGCTGCAGTGCCGAACTCCGGTGGAACTCTCTGGAACGCTGCAAGATAGGACGGAACGTCCCGGAGTTCAACGGCCCCACATCCAGGCGAGCCGCCGCCAGGACAACCCGAACAGCGCCAGGTACGCGGCGGCCAGCAGGAGCGCCGCGGGACTTCCGCCCACGCGCCCGGCGGCCGCGATGCCCGCCGCACCGACTCCCGCCTCGAGCAGGATGCGCATGGGGCCGGGGATGCGCACGAGCACGAGGTGCTTATCGCCCGGCACGCTGAAGAGGCTGAGCGCCGCCACGGCCAGGACCAGTGCGATCCAGCTCCAGGCGAAGTAGATCGCGACCCACGCCGCGAGCTCCAGCAGGAAACGGTAGCCCGCCAGCAACGGCGACTCGTGCAGGGCTTCCGGGTGTGTCATGGCCATGGCGTTCAGTCGCCGAAGGAGGTGCCCAATTCGCGTGCGGTGAGAATGGTGTCGGAATCCAGGGGCACGCGCTTGATGTGCCGCACGGCGTCTTCCAGCGGCACGGCCCTCACCTCTGGCGGCTTCAGGGCCACCATGGTGCCGAAGTGGCCCTCGGCCACGCAGCGCACGGCGGCGGCGCCGAAGCGGAGCGCGATGATGCGATCGAAAGCGCTGGGCGAGCCGCCTCGCTGGAGGTGCCCCAGCACGAGCGACCGGCTCTCGTGGCCGGTGCGCTCGCTGATCTCGCGCGCCAGCCGCTCCGCGATGCCGCCATAGCGGGCCTCGCGTCCCGGCCCCGCCACTTCGCTATAGGCTGGCGCGCCCTCCAGCGGGACGGCGCCCTCGGCCGCGACCACGATGGCGAAGCGCCGGCCGGCCCGGTAGCGCTGATCGATCTTGGCGCAGACCTTCTCGAGGTCGTATGGGATCTCGGGGATCAGGATCACGTCCGCGGTCGCCGCGACGCCGGCGTGCAGCGCGATCCAGCCCGCGTGCCGCCCCATCACCTCCACCACCATGACGCGCTCATGGCTCTCTGCCGTGGAGTGCAGCTTTCCGATCGCATCCGCCGCCGTCTGGACGGCGGTATCGAAGCCGAACGTCATCTGCGTGGAGGCCAGATCGTTGTCGATCGTCTTCGGGACGCCCACGACCGGCAGCCCCTTCTCGAAGAGCCGCCGCGCGATTTGAAGCGAGCCGTCCCCGCCGATCGCGATCAACGCATCCAGACCGTGCCGGCGGAAGTTGGCCAGCACCTCGTCCGAGCGGTCCACGAGCGCGACCGGGCCGTCCGGCTGCTGCCGCACCGGCCACTCGAAGGGATTGCCGCGGTTCGTCGTACCCAGGATCGTGCCGCCGATGTGCGTAATGCCACGGACCGACGCCTGCTCCAGCCGCTCGATCGGCTCCTCGCCCAGCAGCCCGCCGTACCCCTTGCGAACACCATACACCTCCCAGCCGCGCCCGAGCGCGGTCAGAACGGCCGCCCGGATGACGGCGTTCAGGCCGGGGGCATCACCCCCGCCGGTGCTCAGCGCGATGCGGCGGATGGCCATGCGAAATCGTGGGGCGAGGACGAAAGCGAGGGCGACATCGGCGCAGCCGACTGCTCGCAGCCAGCGGAGGAAAGTTCGCTCACGCGGTCGCCAGCCTGGCCCGCACCTCCTCCCATGTGGCGTGGCGGCCGGTTTGCCTCTTCGAGAAGATCAGCTCGCCGTCCCGATGGACCTCGAACACTCCGCCACTCGACTCGATCAGCTCGACTTCCGTTCCCGGGAACTCCGCCCGGATCTGGGCCTCCAGACTGGAGGCGCGCGGGTAGTAGTTTCAGACCCCGCAGTATTCGATCGTGATGTGCATCGATCCTTCGCACCTCCACCGGATGGCCCCTCCTGTTTCCCGCGTCTACCGTAGCGTCCGGGCTCGTCGCGTGTCAACGGACGGCCCGTGCCCGCGGCCCCACCATCGAGCGCGGCTGCGCCCTGTTGGGGGCGCCCCTTCATCTGTTTCCCGCCCGCAACGCACGGGCCGGGGCGCCCCCCTCGCGCGCCGGGGCGGCTTTCAGTACATTGAAGGTGCGCGCCTTGCGTGCGCCCATCGCCGTGACCCCGCCGGCTATCCGGTACCCTCGCGGAAGCCTAATCAGAGGAGGAACTCCTTGCGGCAGTTTTGCTGGCTGCTCCCTCTGTCTTTCCTGCTCGCATTGCCGCCGTCGCTGGCCTCGCAGCAAGCTCCCCCGACGGTGGCGGTCCTGGACTTCACCGCCTTCTCGCTGACGCTGGAGGACGCGGCCTCGGTGGGGAAGGGCGTGGCGGGCATGATGATCACGGAGCTGAGCGGCCGCCCCGGCTTGCGCGTCATCGAGCGCCAGCAACTGCAGTCCCTGCTGCAGGAGCAGAAGCTCGTGTTATCGGGTCGGGCGGAGGAGCAGGCGCTGCAGATCGGGAAGCTGCTGGGCGCGCAGTACGTGTTCACCGGGAACGTGGCGCTGACGCCGAAGGAGGCGCGGCTGGACGTGCGGGTCACGAGCGTGGAGACCAGCGCGATCATCCGCTCGGACAAGCTGCGGGGGAAACCGGACGACCTGCTGGACATGGTGGTGAAGATCGCGGACCAGTTCACGAATGAGCTGAAACTGGAGGCGCCGAAGCGGGTGACGACGGCGGCGATCCCGCTGCAGGCGACGATCGCGTACTCGCGCGGCGTCGACTACGAAGACAAGAAGCAGTTCGACAAGGCGGCAGAGATGTACCGGAAGGCGCTCGAGCTGGCGCCGGAATACAAGGACGCCAAGGAGGGACTGGAGCGCGTGACGCGGGCGAAGGGAGGCCAGCCGTGAGGCGGATCGCCCTGTGGCTCGGCGCACTGCTGCTGACCCCGGTCGTGGCGCAGGCGCAGAAGATCGTCTTCGAGAGCGAGTTGCCCCGTACGCTCGTGTTCGTCACGGAGAAGGGCGAGGGCGGCGTCGCGACGCGCGACCTGGTGGCGTTCCTGCGCGAGGCGGGTTTCCCGCTCGTGGATCCGGCGCTGGCGCACACGGTCGCGCAGCGGGACCTGGTGCAGAAGGCGCTCGCCGGCGACGAGGGCGCGGCCGTGCAGCTCGGCCGGGATTTCGGCGCCCAGGTGCTCGTGCTCGGACGGTCGGACTGGGGCGCGCGCCCGGACCCGGTGGATCAGGCCCTCATGACCGGGACGGCGGAGGTCGAGATCCGGGCCCTGCGCATGGACAACGCGCGCGTCATAACGACGGCGCGTGGGCAGGGGCGGAAGCTGGAAGCGACCGAGCAGGCGGCACGCACGGGCGCGATTCGTATGGCCGTGAGCGAGATCCTGAGCAAGACCCGCTTCGCCGGTCAGCTGGTGAACAACTGGGCCGAGGTGCCGTGGACGGCGGTCGGCTATTTCCGCCCGGACCCGGGATCGGTCGCGGAGGTGCTGACGGAGCCGGCGCCCGCACGGGCGCCGCGGCTCGCGGTTCTGAGCACGAGCGTGGCGCCGCCGGCCGATCCGGCGCTGGCGTCGCGCGGCATTGGCGTGATCAAGAAAGGCGAACGGCTGCCGGGGGTCGTGAACGACGTCCAGCTGGAGGGCATCGTCATCGGGCCGGCGACCGAGGTGGAGGTCGAAGGTGTGAAGGCCCGGCTCGAGCCGGTCGATCCCGCGCTCGCGAAGCAACTGGGGCTCCAGACCGAGGCGAAACGGTTCGTGGCCCGGGCCGCCTTGCCGGTCAGCCGCGACACCATGCGCATCGTGGCGAAAGGCCCCGGCGGCGCGAAGGCGGAGGCGATCGCCGCACCCCGCATCGACCAGCGCTGGGCGGTCATCGTGGGCGTGAGCGACTACCGCTCCGACCTCGTACCCGATCTCGAGTACGCAGGTGCGGACGCGCAAGCCGTCCACGATTTCCTGCGCTCGTCGGCGGCAGGCCCCTTCGCCGAGGATCACATCCTGTTCCTGAAGGACGGTGCCGCGACCGCGCAGGCCATGCGCGAGGCTCTGTTCGTCTTCCTGCAGAAGGCCGATTGGGACGACCTGGTCGTGATCTACTTCGCCGGCCACGGCGCGCCCGACCCGAACCGCCCGGAGAACCTCTACCTGCTGCCGACCGATGCGGACCTGAACGCGCTCGCCGCCACGGCCTTCCCCATGTGGGACGTGAAGACGGCGTTGAGCCGGCAGATCGCGGCCGAGCGCGTGATCGTCATCGCGGACGCCTGCCACTCGGGCGGCACCCGCGAGGGCATGGACAACCCGATCAGCGGCTCGTTCTCCGAGCTGTTCACGCCTTCCCGCCGATTGACGCTGACCGCGGCCGACATGCAGGAGCTCAGCTTCGAGGATCCCCGCTGGGGCGGCGGCCACGGCGTCTTCACGTACTATCTGCTCGAGGGGTTGAGCGGCGGCGCCGACGCGGACAAGAACCGCATCGTCACCTTCAACGAAGTCGCGGGCTTCGTCGCCGAGAAGGTGAAGGGGGACACGGAGGGGCGGCAGAATCCACAGCGCAGCGGGCTGGGGGATGTGCCGCTGGCGCTGGTGGGCGAGGCCACGACGACGTCTTCGGGGCGCGAGTAGCGCGCCATGCGTGGCCGGTAATAAACGCGGGCCGGGAACCAATCCCGGCCCGCAGTGCTTCCGGCTCCGGCGTCGCCGCTTACAGCTCCCGCCAGTCGCGCTCCAGCACCTTGCGATAGAGTCCGCTGTCGAGCAGGATGTGGACGAGCACGGGGTCGAGCATGCCCGCCTTGGCCTCGCTGTTCAGGATGTCGAGCGCGCGCTCGGAGGGCAGCGCCTTCTTGTACGGGCGGTCGGAGGCGGTGAGCGCATCGAAGATGTCGGAGATGGTCATGATACGCGTCTGCACGGGGATCGCCTCGCCCGTGACGCCGCGCGGGTAGCCGCGCCCGTCCAGCTTTTCGTGGTGGCCGTACGCGATCTGCGCCACGTTGCGCAGGTCTTCCGTCCACGGGATCTGGACCAGGAAGCGGTAGGTCTGCTCGACGTGCGACTCGATCTCCTTGCGCTCGCGCTCGTCCAGGCTGCCCTTGGGGATGGTCAGGAAATGCAGCTCGGCGTCCGAGAGGAAGGGGACGAGCTCGCCATGGGGCCCGACGAAGGTGCGGCGCGCGATGTCGTCCAGGATCTCGGCGCTCTTCTCCGGCAGGACCGAGGGCTCGTTCGCGGCGCGCACGGCCGCGCGCAGCCGGTCGAGCTCCTGGAGCTGCGCCTGGAACTCCGCCTCCAGCTTCTCGCGCAGGGCGTCGAATCCGCGCCGGCCGCGCTGCTCCAGGTACTCGGCGCGCCGCCGGTAGTACTGGGCCTCGAAGGTGCGGCGGATCAGGTCGAAGCGCGCCTCGACCCGCTCGATGAGCGTGGGCGGCAGCTTCTTGGCCTTGACCAGCACCTCCTCGCGCACGCCGACCTTGCCGAAGTCGTGGAGGAGAGCGGCGTAGCGGAGCTCGCGCATCTGCTCGCGCGAGAATACGATGCCGGAGTACGGCTCGTGGCCGGATTTCGGCAGCGCCTCGGCCAGATCGCAGGTGAGCGTGGCGACGCGCACACTGTGCCCCGCCGTGGTCGGGTCTCGCTGGTCGATCGCGATCACCGAGGCCTTGACGAAGCTCTCGAAGATCATCTCGATCTCGTGGTAGAGCTGCGAGTTCTCGATCGAGACCGCGGCCTGGCCGGCGAGGGAGCGCACGACCTGCAGCTCGTGCTCGCCGTACGGCAGCACGTGCAGCTCGGCGGCGCTTTCGCTCGTGATCTTCGCCTCGAGGTCGCTCTTCCGGTTCAGGAGCTGCAGCACGCCGACCACGTCGTCGCGGTGGTCCATCATGGGGACTACCAGCATCGACATGGTGCGGTAGCCGAGGCGCTCGTCGAAGCTGCGGTTGAACGAGTACGGGGCATTCGACGGGATACGGTACGCATCCTCCAGCACGAGCGCCTCGCCGGTCGCGGCCACGTACCCCGCGAGACTGGTGCGGTCAATGGCCAGCGTGAACTCGACCAGCGGCAGGTCCGGCAGCGAGTCGTTCTGCGACAGCTTGAAGCGGAGCCGCCGGTTTCCTTCGGCCTGCTCGACGAGGTAGAGGCTGCCGGCGTCGCTCTGAGTGAGGCGCCGGGCCTGCTCCAGGATATGGACGAGGAGCCGGTCCGGGTCGCGCTCGGTCATGAGCGCCATGCCGATCCGGTTCAGCTCGCGCAGCTCGGCGCGAGTGCGCGCGAGCTCCGCCTCGGCGCGCGCGGCCGCGAGCCTGGCGGCGGCGTGGCGGAACGCGACGTGGAGCGTGCGCAGGATCTGCCTGGTTTCGCCGACCGGGGGCAGGGTGAGCAATACGCGGTCGGCGCGGCGAACCCTGGCCTCGACCTGCTCGTCTACGGCGACGACCACGAGCGCGTCGGGGAGCGCATCCAGCTCGTCGAGCAGATTGCCGGCCGCGGCCACCAGTGTCTGGTCGAGCAGCAGGACGGCGGGCGCATCGGGCGGGTCGCTGATCTCCGCCAGTGAAGCGATGGTCGCGCGCCGCTCTACCGCGACGGACTCCAGGGCGTGCTCGATGCTGTCCTCGAGGCCGGTGCTGTAGTAGATCACTGCACGCGGCCGGGTCCCTGCCTCGGGCAGCACATCAAGTCGTGGGTTCTGCGTCAGCAAGCTGGAACTCCCGTTCGGCGGCGGCGAGATCGCCCAGCGCGTCGAAGACCTCGCCCCGGAGCGTGTGGTAGGCGCGCCCGTGCGCCATGCCCAAGGCTTCCAAGCGCTCCAGCGCGTTCCTCGCCTCGTAAAACAACCCGAGCTCGCGGTAGGTGAGCGCGGCCAGGAACAGCCCGTCGGTCGCGGGATCGATCCCTCCCGCGACGATGTTGTTCAGCGCCTCGGAAAGGGCGGCATAATCCTGCCCGCCGATCACCTGAAACCGGTGCGGCTCCGACACGCGGCCGCCCACTGCCGCGACCGCCCACTCGTACTTGGCGCCCGGGATGAGCGGAGCATCCATGCGCGACGGCCCCCAGACCGTGTCCGGCCCGGTCTCGAAGCGCGCCGGCTCGCAGAACGCCGGACGGTCGCGCGCGGGGCGCTCGGCGCAGGGGCCGTCCAGCCTGCGGAGCTGGACGGTATAGGCCTGCGCGTCGGGGATGCGGAACCAGACGAAGCGGGGGCGGAGCCCCAGCACTTTGATGCCATTGCGCGGCGAGATCGGCACGGCGGCACCCGCGATCGGCCGGATCATTCCCTGCCGGTTCGGCTGGGTGCGCGCGTCGGTCGTGGCCACCTTGGTCAGCGTGCTGACGGTCTGGGAGAAGAGGCCGGCCGATTGCCGCGTCTGCGGCTCGGCGATGGTGACGCTCGTAGTTGCCGTCTCCATCTTGCCGCTCTTGTGCAGCAGCACGGCGCGGCCGCCGGCGGGCACGATCACGCGGTCGCCCGGCGCCAGCTGCATCCCCGGCGTCGCGGCGACCGGGGTCCTCTGCCCCGCCTTCTGCACCTGCACCGCCCCGGTGATCTGGACCAGCACGGCCACGGGGTCGGCAACGCGGGCGGCGGCGGCGAAGCCGGCCAGCAGCCCGAGCGTGGTCAGCGCGAGAACGAGCGCGCTCAGTCGCGGAATCCGCATGCATGCCTCCGCATCGAGTTCGGTCTACCCCTTCACGGTACGCCGCTCGACGAAGTCCCAGTCGGCGGGCGGCGGGTTCAGAATGCACTCGTGGCAGCGCTCGACATAGAGCTGGCTCGGCCCGTCGTTCGGGTCGAGCTCGGTGGCCGCCTGGAAATACTGGAGCGCCAGCTCGAAGTCGCGGTTGCGAAACGCAGCGAGGCCACGGTCATACTGCTGGAGCAGCTCGGCGCGGGAGCTCACCTCGTCGCCGGCCAGACCGAGCAGCTCGTAGACGGGGACCGGCTCCCGCTTGCCGTACACGGCCAGCAGGTCGAGCTCCCGAACGAGCACGGCGTCGCCCGCGCCCACGCGGGTGTTGTGCGAGATCAGGATCTCGACGTGGTAGCTCTTGCACGCGGGCTCGAGCCGGGCCGCGAGGTTCACGGCGTCGCCGAGGGCGGTATAATCGAAGCGCTTCTCCCCGCCGATGTTGCCCACGACGGGTGCGCCCGTATTGACGCCGATGCGCATGTGCAGCTCGGGCAGCCCGCTCGCCGCCCACTCCTGGTCCAGCTCGCTCAGCCGGCGCTGCATCCGGAGCGCCGTGCGGCACGCGCGCAGCGCGTGGTCGGGCAGCGCGGCCGGCGCTCCCCAGAAGGCCATGACGGCATCACCGATGTACTTGTCGAGCGTGCCGCCCTCCTGGAGCACGATCTCGGCCATCTGATCCAGGTACTGGTTGAGCAGCGAGAGGAGCTTCTCCGGGTCCATCGTCTCGGAGAGCGAGGTGAAGCCGGCGAGATCGCTGAACAGGATGCTGATGGAGCGCTTCTCACCACCCAACTTCAACCGCGACGGATCCGCGACCAGCTGGTCCACCACGGCGGGCGAGACGTACTTGGCGAAGGCGCCGCGGATGACCCGCTTCTCCTTGCCCTCGATGATCGAGACGTAGGTGGTCGAGCCGAGAAAGCTGAAGGCGAGGGCCAGAGTCGGGCCGACGATCGGCACGTGCAGGTAGCCCTTGCCGAAGGCGACGACTGCGAGCGCCGCCGTTGCGACCGCAAGCAGCACCCCGATGCCCGCGCCCCAGCCGACGCCGCGCCAGAAGACCATGCCGGTCACCATGAGTGCCAGAAGCAGCAGCAGGCCGAGGATGAGGACGGGACCGAGCGGTACGGGGTGCCGCCCCATCAGCAGGTTGTCGAGCGTCGCGGCGTGGACCTCGATGCCGTAGATCCAGCCGTAGATGACCCCGGTGCTGTCCGGCGCGTCGTAGAACGGTCCGCGGAACCGGTCCTCCGCGTGGAAGCCCGTTCCGAGCAGCACGATCTTGTCGCGGAACCAGTCGGGTGGTGCGAACGCGATCCAGGAAGACGAGTAGACGCGAAACGCGCCATCATCGCGGCCCGCGCGGCTCGGCGGCCCCATGAAGAGGATCGGCTTGCGTCGCACGGGGTCGTCCGCGCTCGGCAGCCCGGCGAAGCGCGCGGGCAGGCCTGGCAGCTCGAGCCGGCCGCTCTGCTCGGCCGCCGCCAGCATGGAGTCCATCCGCAGGCCCTTCGACTTGGCGTAGAGCGCGAGGGCGAAGCTCGGCACGAGCCCCTTGTCCGTCCGCTCCAGGAGCGCGCCCTCGCGGATGGTCTCGAACGGGGTGATCAGTGTGGTCGAGGCCACTCCCGCTGCCACTTCACTGAAGTACGGGTGCGGCGCGTTGAGCACGCGGCCGGAATCGGTCGTCACCGTCTCCGCACCGATGATGACGTTGCCGGCGTTCGCGATCGACTCCCGCAGCCGCTGGTCGCCGTAGCGCATGAAGTCGATGTCCTCGTAGAGCCGGTCGAGGAAGACGTCGAGCCCGATCGCCTTCGCGCCGAAATTGGCGGCCACGTCGATGATGTCGGCCAGGATCATGCGCGGGAACGGCACGAGGAACGGCCACTCTTTCACGGACTCCTCGTCGAAGAGGATCAACGCCACTTCGCTCTTGTCGCGCGGCGGGTCCGCGGCGGCGCGCATGCGCCAGTCGAGCGTCTTGCGTTCCGCTTCGCCGAAGATGCCGTCGAAGAAGCCGATGGTGATAAGCCCGAACGCCGCCGAGGCGGCCCCGGCGGCGATCAGGATGGCAACGGCAACGCGGCGGAATTGCTTGGGCCACTGCATCGGCATTCGTTACTTCACGACTTCGTAGACGATGGAGGCCGTGGCCCAGTTGGCGACGGGCAGCGCATCGCTGCCCGCGATGGGCGGCTGCCCGGCGGCCTTGCGCAGGGCCTGGAACACGAGCTCGGCCTGCGTAGCGTCGCCCTGGGCGAAGCCGCTCTCCGTCTGCGCGAACGGCACGACCAGCGGCTTCTCGGTGACGAAGACGCGCACAATGCCGCGGCCGGTGGGCTCCTGCGCGGTGAAGTCGAAGCGCATGGACGGCGTGGGGATCACGACCTCCTGCCCCGCGCGCACGAAGTTGTCCGAATCGTACTGATTCGGGAAGATGACGGTGACCTTGCCATCGGCCGGCAGGTCAATGATGGTGAGGTAGCCGTCGCGCCCGGCGCGGACGCGGAACTTCACGATGTCATGGAGCTTGAAGGTGGTCTTCTCGCCCTCGAACGCGAACGCGACATCGAAGGGGTGCGCGGGGTTCTCGATGACCGCGAGCTGGTGTGCGCCGAACTCGAGGCGCAGCACGGGCGCGAGCGCCGCCGCCGCGGCGGCGGCCGTGGCCGCGGGGATGACCTGGCGGGTCGCGCCGTCGAGCCCGAGCAGGACCCACTCACCCCTGCGCGGGCGCACGAGCAGGTGTGCGAAGGCGACCGGATCTTCGATCAGCATGATGCCGGCGAGTCCGACCAGTGGCTCGGCCAGCGCGGCGCGCGCGTCGGCGGGCAGGTCGGCGACCGAGACGCGCAGCACGGCCTCCGGGTAGCGATACGCCACGAGGCGCGCGCGCGCGCCGACGGCGAGCGTGTCGCGGCGCACGGCCTGAAGCCCGCGCAGCTCCTTCTCGACGACGACGGCGCGGGCCCTGTCCGGGTCGACGCCGACCACCCGTAGCACCGCGTCCCCCGCCTGGTACAGCGAGCGCTCGGTGATCCCGGCCGCGCTGCCGCCGCCCAGCACGGCTTCGCCGGGGCTGGGCAGCTCGAGAATCGGTACGAACGGCTCCCCCGGCCCGAGGGTGTACGGCGTCACCGGCTCGGCCCCCTTCTCGGGCGTCCCCTCCAGCGGCGTGGGTGCAGGCGTCGCCACGGGCGTGGGTGTCGCAGCAGGCGGCGGAGCCACGGGCGTGGGTGTCGCAGCAGGCGGCGGAGCCGCGGGCGTGGGCGTCGGCGTGGCGGCCGGCGGCGTCGGCGCGACCGCCGGCGCGGCGGGGGGCGCAGCCGCCATCATGGCTCCCGCAGCGACCGTGAAGAGCCCGCGCGTGCGGGCGCCGCCGCTCAGCTGCGGGTTCTGCGCGAAGCGCTGCCGCTTCAGGTCCTGCTTCGTCATGGTGAAGACTTCCTCGTAGCTGGCGTCGGTCGGCACCTGCCAGAGGTTCCTCACCAGGTTCGTGGTAAACGCGCCGCCGTAGGTCGGATCGGCGCCGCCCTCGCCCGGCCAGACCGCGTCCACCGCCACCTGGTCGGGCTGCGCCGCCGCGATCTCCACGATCTTGTCCGGCGCCTCGATCGACTTCTGCTCCTTGGCGGTGGCCTGCGGGTCCGTAACCGAGCGGGCGCCGCGCGGCCGCGGCACGTCCTGCTTGACGTTGCGCTTGAGCGCGCGCGGGCGCGCGAACGGCGTCACGGCGCGCGTCGCCGTGCCGGAGTGGCAGCTGTCGAAGATGACGACCACGTTGTCGGTCGGAATCGCATCCAGCCAGCCGCCCAGCTCGTCATCGGCGATGTCGCGGTCGGTGTTGCCGCGCAGCACGTCGGCCGGGCAGATGGTCTCGTCGAGGCCGTCGTCCTCGTCCGCGTTGGTATCCCATTTCTGCGAGCCGTGGCCGGCGAAGAAGAAGAGGGCCAGGTCGCCCGGACGCACGACCGAGGGTAGCCACTGCGTCAGGCCGGCCTGCATGCCGGCGCGACTCGCCTGCGCATCGAGCAGCACCTTCACGTTCTCGGGCTGGAAGCCCCAGCGCGCCACGAGCACATCGCGCATGGCGCGGGCGTCGTTGGCGGCGCCGGGCAGATCGCCGCCGATCTCGTCGCCGAAATTCGTGTAGTCGCTGATCCCGACGAGCAGCGCCCAGCGGGCGGGCTCGGTGCGCTCGCGGGGTCCGAAGGCGGCGAAGAGCGCCACCGGGACGAGCACCAACACATGCCACGGTTTCACGTTTTCTGCTCCTGGACCAGAAGTTCCTCGCCTTCGGCCGCGACCCCGAGCTCGAGCGCGGAGCCCTGCCGTGCCAGATCAGTGCGCAGATCGTCCAGAATGCGGAGAAGCTCCGCGTCCGTTCGCTCGGGGGCGTGGTGGAAGAAGAACAGGCGGCGCACGCCGGCTTCATCCGCCATGCGCGCCGCCTGGGTGAACGTACTGTGGCCCCAGCCCTCGCGGCTGGGGTACTCGTCATCCGTGAACATGGCGTCGTGGAAGAGCAGGTCGACGCCGCGCAGGAACTCGCGCAGCTCGCGACGCCAGCGTTCGCCGCCGACCGGGTACTCCGCCCCGATCAGCTCGTTGTCGGGCATGTACGCGAGCATGGCTCCGCCCACGCGCACGCGGTAGCCGTAGGTGTAGGCGGGGTGGCGGACGCGCATGGACGCGACCTCGACTCCGTCCTGCACCCAGGACTGGCCGTCGAGATGCCGGAACTCGAGCGTCGCGGCCAGCGCCTCGTACGGGATCGGAAAATAGATCGGACCCATCAGGCCGGCGAAGAGCGTCTGGATGTCGACGTCGCCCTGGCGTGCGCCGTGGATACGGATGAACGTCTTCGGGTCGTAGAGGGGCCCGAAGAACGGCACGCCCTGGATATGGTCCCAGTGGAAATGTGTCAGGAACAGGTCCGCGCGAACCGGGCCGAGCTCGGAGGTGAGCCGCCGGCCCAGCACGCGGATGCCGGTGCCGGCATCGAAGATCAGGCAGCGATTGTCGGGCGAACGCACCTCGAGGCAGGGGGTGTTGCCGCCGAAGCGCGCGGTGGCCGGGCCCGGACTCGCGATCGAGCCGCGCGTGCCCCAGCACGTGACCCGGAGCGCGGGCAGATCCATGACCGGAACGCCCCCGGAGGCGCTCGCGGCAGCAGCGGCCGAAGATATGGCCCGCCTGGGGTTTCGCGACATGGAAATTCGTGTCGAGAAGGGTGGAGTCGGCCGGACGGCCCAGGACCGGGTGCTCGGGACAGCGACCGAAAATACGACACCTAATAATGGAGACGCCCCGGAAGTCCGGCAAGTGGCTTCCCTGCGCGCGCTACCACCCTTTCTCGACCCTGTCAGATCCCCTAAATTGGCCTCGTTCCGACCCCTGGCCCCCGCTGGAGCCGAGCGCATGCCCAAAGCTCTGCCTGTTCACGCGATCGACCAGGCCGTGGAAATGCTCGGGCGGGTGCCCCTGTTCCAGGGACTCCCGCGCAGCGATCTGGAACGGATCGCCCGGCTGTCGCGCCTGCGCCAGCTCGGGGCAGGGGAGCTCGTGGTTCGGGAGGGTGACCCGGGCGACAAGTTCTACATCGTTTACTCCGGCGCGGTCGAGATCCTGAAGGAGCGGCCGCGCGGGGATCACGAGCGTCTGGCGGTAAAGCAAGCCGGCGAGGCATTCGGCGAGATGTCGCTTCTGACGGACGCACCCCGCTCGGCTTCCGTGCGTGCCCTCGAGCCGGCCGAGGTGCTCGCGGTCTCGCGCGAGGACTTCGACGAGTTGCTCGGCGGCGAGTCCCTCGCAGTCCGGCTCATGCGCGGACTGGCCCGCTCGCTGCGCGCCCTCGATTCGCGCTTCGCCGCGCGCGAGGCGGTGGCCGCCGGCGCGGGCGAGTTGCGCAATTTCAGCCGCGTGGTGCAGCGGGGGTTGATCCCGCGCCGGGTCCCGCAGGTCGACGGGTACGAGGTCGCCGCGGCCACCGTGCTGGACGAGAACGGGTCCGGCCAGGTGTTGTGGGACATGTCCCTCGGCAGCGACGGCGCTCCCGTCCTGTCGGTGATGGACGTCAAGGGCACCGCGCTGCCGCCGGCCTACCTGCTCGCCCTCGGCCGCGCGCTGCTGCGCGAGGTGGTGAGCCGGACCGAGTTCACCACCCTGCTGCAACGCCTGAACGAGGCGATCGCCGCGAATATGCTCGAGGAGCTCGATGAATGCATCCAGGTCGGGTTGCTCCGGCTCGGCCAGCAGGGCGTCGAATGTAGCATTGGGGGCGAACAGCACGGGCTCGTCGTGCGCGCGAGCGGCACGACCGAGGAGATCGCGGCGCAGGGGCCGCCACTCGGGATCCTGCCCACGTTTCAGTATGGGACCGCGAACCTGAAGCTGGGTCCGGGCGATGCGGTGCTGCTGTTCTCCGAAACCGATCCCCGACTGGTCCGCGGCGCGGGCGAGTTGGTGGACGAGCGGCGGCAGGAATCCGCCGCGAGATTGGCCATGCTGCTCCAGGCGGCACTCAGCAAGGCGGACCAGGCGGGGTTGCCGGAGCAGGACATTGCGTTCGTGCTGGTGCGGAAGAAGTAGGTGTCAGGGCTAAGGTGTCAGGTATCAGCTGCACCCGCGAAAGGCCGACACCTGACACCTGGCACCTGGCACCTGACACCTGGCACCTGGCACCTGACACCTGGCACCTGAAACCTGGAAACGTGAAGCCTATGGTCACCGAGAAGGAAGTGAAAAAGGCGCTCCGGAAGGTGAAGGACCCGGAGCTGAACCTGGATGTGGTCGTGCTCGGCCTCGTCTACGGGATCGAGATCCAGGACCAGCACGTGCACGTCACCATGTCGCTCACCTCGCCCATGTGTCCGGCGGCGGGGCCGATTCTGGAGCAAGCGAAGCAGGAGGTGCAGGCGCTGGAGGGGGTGGCAAGCGCGGAGGTCGAGCTCACGTTCGAGCCGCGCTGGACGCCCGAGCGGATCGACCCGATGATCCGTGCGGCACTGGGGATCTGAGAGCTGTCAGGTTTCAGGTCTCAGGTGTCAGCGGTGCAGGATTTCACCGACCTCTGACACCGATCACGCGGAGACGCGGAGGCGCGGAGAGAATGCTACCCCTTCTCCGCGCCTTCGCGTCTCCGCGTTCCAACTGTCGACTGTGAACTGTCGACTGCTCAGGCGATCTGAGCCGCGATCTCGTCGTTCAGGATATCGAGCTCGCCGCTCGCCGCGGCGCGCCGGCGCAGGAAGAGCGCGATCATATCGTGCTCGGTTCCCAGCTTGTCGCCCGCCTTGAGGAGGGCGTCCTGCAGGCTCGAGGCGACCTGCTCCGGCTTCTCCTCCCGCATGGTCGCGACCAGCACGCGCGCGCCGCGCGCGACCTCGGGCGGCGCATCGGCGAGAAGCAGGATGGCATCACCCGGGGCGATGCGCACGCGTTGCGTCCGGTAATCGGGATCCTGCCCCGCACCCAGGGACGGAGCCGC